>JALXAQ010000097.1 GCA_026991885.1 Thiotrichaceae bacterium | reverse complement strand
GACCACAGAGCGACTGACTGGAATAACATCAGAAGGTGTGATGGCCGATCTAACTTCTGCTCACTCGCGAGAGCGGCCCACTGTTAGCTCCATGTCTATAAATAAACATCTATAAATTTAGGAACTACTTATGACGATCTATCATATCGCGTAGCACCGTTTGAGATTGTGCCCCAAACGTTTCTTCCACGACTTCGCCATGCCGAAAAACTTTAAATGTGGGAAAGCCACGAACGCCATGTTGTCCGGCTAATTTTTGTTGCTCATCGGTGTCCACTTTGACAATGATAAATTGTCCTTGTGATTCTGCGGCGAGTTGATTCAAAATGGGTATCATGACTCGACAAGGCGCACACCAATCAGCGGTAAAATCAACCAGTACAGGCACTTGTTTGGATTTCTCTAACACTTCGACAGCAAAATTGTTTATATCAACTTCTTTAATTTTGGGGTTCATTTTAAAAATTTCCATTACTTTTTTAGGTACCCTACGCTTGGCTAGTGCCGATGGCCAAGGAAAGGATTGGCCCTGAGTAGATAAACGGCAAACCATCCATTGGTTATCTAGTGATACAACGGCGTTTTATCACCACCTTAAATTGGTTAGCTTCACGATCATCGGTGAATTTGACAGCCTTGTAGGATTCAAGCACTCTGGGAAGACCAGTCCCCAATCCGCGGTAAGGCAGAATATGAGTCGCGTGAGTAGCCAAAACAGGATTTCGCATGTTGGATAATCCACAACGAACTTGCTCTATCGTTAAATTGTTGGGTAAATGCCCAGGACTAATCAATTCAATACGATCACAAAAAATGAAAAGTCTGATCGGTGCTGAAATAAAATAATCTCTGTGAATCAAAGCATTAACCAACAATTCTTCAAACACGACTGGTGGGATTTCAAGTTGACCTAATGAGTTTACACCTTGCCCATTTTGGATATGGTGCAAATTGCGCCGCACGAATGCAAAGCTATCTTTGTAAACTTGCAGCATGTTGCCCTCAATGTCCTCATTGTCAATGTATTGAGAAATATCCACACTATCACCCGGAAAAACAATCGCCTTGACAACAAATAGCGGTTTGAATCGCTGTGGATTTTTCCCAAATAATAATAACCCAGCCAAAGTCAGTTGCTCCGATTTTAGTAGCCCTAAATTTTGCAGTAAACGAGGGGTAATTTCTTCTGGTCGTTCGTGATAGCGGTTTTCGTAGTAATCTTGAAAAGTCCAACGATCTAGATCAACTTGGCTAGTCTCCTGTACTGGCACACCATCAGCATGAATTAAGCCTGCGGCTTGAAACAGGCGTTGCATCTCTTCTCGTGAGGTGACACGACGTTTATCCGCACCACTTTTGATCCACATCACGCCCGATTTATCCAGATAGGGTTTATTCAATCCTTCAGGGACAGAAATCACGATAAGTAAGCTCAAGGGAGTGAGCGGTGGTTTGACAAAATCAGAGGCGACATTGGAAATCAATTGATTTAAGCGTCGAATGTCTTTTGAGCTTAAACCAGTTATTTCTCCATTATCATTAACCCCGATAATGATTTTTCCCCCTATTGCATTCACCATGGCAACCATTTCGGCGGCAAGAGAATCTGCATTGGTGATATTTTGTTTGAACTGATATTGACTATCCTCACCTCTCGCCAATATTTTTTGTAATTCAATTAATGTCATTTATCACTCTCCTTGGCACAAAGATCGCTCGCACCATTCTGGGCTTTTTTCCTTCCTGTCTCTTTAATCCGTATTTTTCTGCTTGAGGGACGCACCCTACGCGAATTTTCCGGCGACATATGGTGCTAAATCAATGAGACGGGAGCGTGTGGCAGGCACCAAAAGACGTAACCAAATGCTCTCCCAACAAATTGATTGTAAATTTTTCTATCTCATCAAATCTAGGCTTTTTAGGCAGATCAGACTTTTCAGCCGCCCTATCAATGTCAGCTTCTAATTCATCGGCATAATCCAACACCTCTTTAATCGTCCATTGTCCTTGTTTGATTGCCAAGACAGTGTCTTTATAAGAAAGCGGAAATTTAATTTCGCCGTCGCTGATTAATTCTTTGCCCTCCAGTAAGAGCCGAATCAGGTTTGACGCGAATTTTGTGTCAAAACCGTATTTGGTAATCAGACTTTTTCGATTGCCCACTTTGCTGAGGCGTTCTTCAATCATGTTCACCGCTTTTTTGACATAAATGCCTTTTTGCAAATTCAAGTCTCCGATCACACAATAATCGCGAGTAAACTTTATAAAGGGCAAATATTTATCTCTCAGTTCAATCAGCAATTCTTTTTGTTCTGGATAGTCTTTTAAATAATTAAAGGCATTATCTAATTCGTGAAAATTGTCAGTACGAATCACCATTTTATGCTTTTGAGAAAAAGCGTAGCCTTTGAATTTTTGCACAAGCCCCAGATGGGGAAATTTATGCCGTTCGCCTAACAGTGCTCGCCCAGCATCGTTGATATAAACAATATTGGGCGCATTGACGAACAATTGTTCAATAATATTGGGATTATTTTCCATCGCCAGTTTGACAAATTTTCTGAATTCGTACAGTTTACGATCAACCGCGTTTGGCGTATTCTTACCCGCTTCAGTTTTGTCTTTGATAGACAAGTCCACTTCTTCAACTTTTTGAAAACCAAAGACAAGTTCTTTTATAGGTAAAAAAACGCCAGCGTAGTCTAAGTCACTGCTTGGCGTATTTGTCCCATACAGGTGAGAACCGACTCTGATTTCAAGAATTTTGTTATCATCGGCAATTTTGCTTAGGTTCATTGCTATATTTCCAAGATAAATCTTGGACTCCTTTTATAATATATGGAAATTTAAATGCAAGTTAAATCTCTTTTTTCTCAAATCTGGCAAAGCGATCCTCGTTATTATCAAATCACGATTTTGTCCACTTTGTTGATATATGGCTTATTCTGGTTGAACTTTGATGTTGAATTGTTGCATGTGTTGATCATTATCAGCACGGCACTGTTGACTCAGTTTTTTTGTTCTCGCCATTTACCTTATTTTGATTATAGAAGTCCTTTAATTTCATCCTTATCACTGTGTTTGCTACTTCGCACTAATATATTATTATTGATGAGCCTCACGGCTGCAATCACTATTTTGAGTAAATTTATTTTTCGTTGGAAAAACAAGCATATTTTTAATCCAACTTGTTTTGGACTGGTGGCGATGATGCTATTAACGGGGCAAGTGTGGGTATCGCCCGGGCAGTGGGGTAGTGTCGCCTATTTCGGCTTTTTATTGGCTTGCCTTGGCGGGTTAGTGATTAATCGCGCCGCTCGTAGTGATGTCACGCTGGCTTTTATGTTTTTTTACACGGCGATATTGTTTGGGCGGGCGCTGTGGCTTGGCGATCCCTTGACAATACCTCTCCATCAATTGGAAAATGGGGGGCTTTTGTTATTTACTTTTTTTATGATCTCTGATCCAAAGACGACACCAGATTCAAGGGCTGGACGAATTTTGTTCGCTTTTCTGGTCGCCTGTGGCGCGGGTTTTGTCTATTTTTTTTTTTATCGTACTAATGGCGTTTTTTGGTCATTAGCGTTTTTTGCCCTGTTTGTGCCCCTGATTGATTGGCTCTTGCCAAGCGAGCGTTATCAATGGAAAAAGAGATAAATTCTGGAGTTAATGAAAAATGACTTATCGAATTTCAATTTTAATCGCAGTATTATTCTCCGCACCTATAGCCCATAGTTTTTGTGGCTTTTATGTGGCAAAAGCCGGTGCCAAGATTTTTAATAAAGCCTCACAAGTTGTGATTGCTCGTCACGATGACAAAACGGTGATGACAATGGCAAACGATTTTAAAGGCGAGCCCAAAGAATTTGCCGTCGTGATCCCTGTGCCTACTTTTATTAATGAGGGACAAATTCATATCGGTGATAAAAATATCATCGATCATCTCGATGCCTATACTGCTCCACGTTTGGTGGAATACTTTGACAAAAATCCTTGTCAAGTTTACAGAAGGTATCATCAGGCAAAGTCTGCACCAGTGGGAGCTGAGATGCTTTCGCGAGCCAAAAAGAGTCATGGCGTGACAGTTGAGGCGGAATATACCGTTGGCGAATACGACATCGTGATTTTGTCAGCCACCGAAAGCCAAGGATTAGAATTTTGGCTCAAGGAAAATGGTTATCGTATTCCTAATGGTGCCGCCAGAGTGTTAGGCAGCTACATCAAGCAAAAAATGCACTTTTTTGTCGCCAAAGTGAATCTCAAAGAACAGTCCAAATTGGGCTTCAATTATTTGCGTCCAATCTCTGTCGCCTATCAATCATCCAAATTTATGCTACCGATTCGATTAGGCACTGTCAATGCCCAAGGAGCGCAAGAACTTTTCATCTACGCGCTCACGCAACGTGGACGTGTCGAAACCACTAATTATCGCACCGTCAAATTACCAACCGGCATGGATTTACCCGTTTACATCAAAAAGGAATTTGGCGAATTTTATCGCGCCCTATTTGATCAGCAAGTCCAAGCCGAGCGGATGAAAACGGTTTTTTTAGAATATGCTTGGAATATGAATTGGTGTGATCCCTGTGCGGCTGCTCCTTTATCAGTCAAAGAATTGCGCGAATTGGGCGTGTTTTGGATTTCTGAAAATAATCGTCAGGCAAAAAAAGTTTTCGTGACGCGACTGCATTTGCGCTATACAGCGGACAAATTCCCAGAAGATTTGGTTTTTCAGGAAACGGCAGATAGTAGCAATTTTCAAGGGCGTTATGTTTTGCGGTATCCTTGGACGGGGACGGATAATTGTAGTGCGGCGCGAGAATATCGTCGAAATCTGAAAAAGCGGCAAGAACAGGAAGCGCAAAGGTTGGCATCGTTGACGGGGTGGGATATTAATAAAATTCGTGACCAAATGGGGATCGTTAAGCTCATTGAGGAAAAAAATTGGTGGCAACGGATTTGGGGGCAATAAATAATTTTGGACGTCCAAACTAAAGTTTGGACTCCTAATTTTTATCGCCAAACCTGCCAGGTTTGGTTTTGATGATTTGATTTTTTATTCATCCGTTTATTCCGTTAATCCGTTGTACTTAATAACTATTTCCTCTTCAATCCAAAACCAAGCAAAAAACCAGCCGTTGCTAAGCCTGCGGAGGGTAAATTACTTTTAATAAATTCCTGAAAGGTACCCGCCTGAGGCTGTAACCAAACAAAAAAAGCATCATAATATTGTTCTATACTTGCCCAATTAACATTAACAACATCGGCATATTCAAGACCAAACAATAGTAAGAATACTAAACCACAAAGAATCAAACTGATTTTCAAAAAAATTCTGAAAACATATCCAAGACACAAGCCTACAAAAAAACTAAAACTTACCTTTAACATAGACCAATCAGTCATAATTACTCCTAATAAATAAAATATAAAATGTCTTTGGACAATGAATATTATCATATTACGCGGCGTGCGTACACACAATTTGCAAAACATTGATCTTGATTTAAACAAGGCTTTATTCGCGCCATAATTGATGGCGAAATTATCGTCTTAGATGATCATCATGGTCCATGTTTCCTCGCCAATCCTTTATGGTTGCCCCTGTTAGGCGATGGCATTGAGTTTTTGAAGGGGTGTTCATGTGGTGAGGTTGCCAAAATTCCGTAGTTCTGTTAATATATTAAAAATGAATGAACAGAGGGAGAAAAAAATGATGCAAACTGAACAAATCAGAAAAAATATTTTAAAGGAGTTACCAATACTCCTACAAACAGATACTGTCTTTCGAGACATGGTGCTTGAAATAGCGCGTCCACATTTTGCGGACAAGTTGGAAACCGCTCATCTCTTTGAAGAAATTCTCGCAAAATTTGATAATGTTATCGAAAAACAGACTCTGGCAATTGATAAACTTTCGCAACGGCTCGAAAAACAGGATCAACGCCTTGAGAAAGTCGAGCAACAGCTTGAAAAACTGGAGCAACTGTTTGAGAAACAGGATCAACGCCTTGAGAAAGTTGAGCAAGGGCTTGAGAAACTGGAGCAACTGTTTGAGAAACAGGATCAACGCCTTGAAAAATTGGAGCAACTGTTTGAGAAACTGGAACAACAGCTTGATCTGAAAATTGCCGAAGATCGCGAAAAGTGGATACAACATGAGAGCCAAATGTCTAAATTTGACCAAAGGTTAATGGCAATGGGTGCTCGTTGGGGTAGCCAGTCGGAGGACGCTTTTAGAAATGGTTTAGCCGCTATTTTAAAGGAAATACCTGATATTGAAGTGATTCATGTCGATGAACATGATGATGAAGGGATAGTCTTTGGTTATCCCGAAGAAATTGAACTGGATATTATTATCAAAAATGGATTGTTAATCATTGTTGAAATGAAATCAGCAACGGATAAATCCGATGTCTATCGTTTTGAGAAAAAGGTGCGTTTTTATGAGCAAAAACATGGGCGCAAAGCTAATCGAAAACTAATCATATCACCAATGGTTGGAAAAAAAGCCAACCCAGTCGCGCAAAAATTGGGTATCGAACTTTATACTTATGTCCAAAATGTTAAATTATAACCAAGAGAAATCTGGCCGACTCCTTTCTTATCGTTTGGAAGGTGCGTAGGATGCGTGCGCCAAGCGAAGCTTGGCATTTCTTGCTGGGTGAAAGTCCCGGTCAGGTAAGGGCTAACCACCCACCTGTATCGAGTGTTGCGTGTCCATAGGTAACGAACGACACGAAGCGTACACAGAG
>JALXAQ010000096.1 GCA_026991885.1 Thiotrichaceae bacterium | reverse complement strand
CCCTACAACGGCAAACCCTTGTGGTTGCCCTTTTTTTTTTAATCCGCGCAATCTGCGTCATCCGGCTAATCAGCGATTCAAGGTTTAGTCCCCTACAAGCTTGCATTCTGATGAGCTTTAATTTAAAATTAAATTTTTTTCAATCCCACATTTTGAGGAGCTTTATGTCTTTATCTACCATAATCAAATCTGGATTAAGCATTTTATTAGATAATCCTATTCTTGTCGAGGGCGCACAAAAAAAAAGCCCTTCACATTATTAAAACCCATTTTTCCTATTCTTCTGAGGAAATTTATCAAGCCTATCAAGATAGTTATGCCTATTCTATCACGGCTATTACTGCTGGTTTGGCGGCCTCTGATAAAAAATTATTAAGTCTCGTTAAAAAAGTCTTATACACCAAAGTGACCCGTGAATTTGCTGAGCCTATTGAGAGAAAATATTTCCTTGCTTTTGCAAAAAATCGGGGGGTTCAAGCTTTTCTGGAAATGGCTCAATCACTTAAATATTTGCGTCAGGCGCAAGAGACTTGGGCGTCTCGTTCTCAAGTTTTGATTGATTTTCCGGCTTGGCAAAATTTCGTCACTCAGAAACTCGAACATTTGCTTGAAGGTATCGGTAAAATTCATGGCAAACTTGATGACGTTCATGATGATGTCAAAATGACGCAATCTGCGATTGAAGAAATTCGTGAACTGCTTTCGGAACTCTTGCAACGGCAAAATTTATCGACTCAATTAAAACCCCGTGATGAGTTCACTCAGCATAATAATCATAGTTTAAATTTGATTCAAAAAGCCGCCTCTCAGTTTCAGCGCTTGTCAAAAAATGATACCAATTATACTCAAGTGTCTATGATGCTTGGCAGTGCTTTATCTTCGACGGGGGAATTGAAAAAGGCAGAACGCTTATTTAATCAAGTTTTGGAAACGAGTTCGGTTAAGGCTGAAAGGGCTATGGCGCATTTTAATTTATTTCAAGTACAACTTCGTACTAATAATTATGCTGCCACTGTCAAAAATTTACAGCAAGCCATTAACCTAAATCCCCAAAGTTACACTTTGCATGATAATGAAAAATACCCATTAGAAAGTTTATTGGGTGCTGGCGGTATGGGTTGTGTTTTTAGGTGCAACAATCGTAATCGTTTGATTAAACAAAAAAAGGTCGTCGTTAAGTGTTTTTGGGAAAATCTCTCGGGTAGCATTGATGAAGTTTTTAAAGAACCTTTTGCGATGCGTGATATTGCTGGGGACTATATTCCTGAACCTTTAGATTTTGGTTATGTTGATTATTTTGCTAAAAATCGCGCCTATTTTGTATTTGAAGCCAGCCAATATTTTGTTAAAACAAACCGATAGTGGAATGATGGTTAAAATCATTGAATTTTGGCTTATCCCAAGTTGCGCCTTCTTTGGACTCTTCTACTCAGCGTTTAACCGTTTTTGGGCAGGCAGTGTTTGGTACTTATGATTATGCGCCGCCAGAGCAGCAAGGTATGAGAAAATCTGAATCAGAATTTTCATAATTTTAGAATTTCCAGAATAAAACCAATCAAATTGTGTCTGTTAATTCTGAAAATGGCTTCCGCTTGGTGAGTACAAAACAGTGCCAGATGAGTGGTATTTAAGGATACCATTCCCGTGCGTAAGGTTTGTCCAGCTCCGTCACACCTGTGCCAACATTATGTTGGACAAATAGCCACTTAACCCGACGTTTGGTAGCTTGCTTCTGCTTGTCGAAGACCGTCGGGTTTCCCTAAATATCAATCTACCCAATAGACAGCCTTCTCAGGAAATATCCACCATTAAGGTAGAACGGCCAGTTACCCGAACCGCCCCCTCACAGAATCCCGACGTGCGGGACTACCGCATCGGGCTCTTCAAAGTTATTCGCTTTCGCACGCGGCACGTTTTAAAACCCAAGTCTAA
>JALXAQ010000095.1:1453-1936 GCA_026991885.1 Thiotrichaceae bacterium | reverse complement strand
ATACTTTTGTTGCCAGGCCCCCCGAACTCTCCGGTAATATTCAAATCTCATCTGATCAGGAAACTGGTGAAATCCATGCTATTCAAGCCCAGAATTTCACTGGGTTTCAGTTTCATCCGGAGTCGATCCTAACCAAAAACGGCTATAGAATCATAAAGGAAAGCATCCAGTCTTTACTGGCTGATTAAACCCGGTTTTTTTGAATGCGTACTCAAGACCAAACAAGGAAAACAAATGAATACTAAAGAAATGATACACATCGCAGACTCAAGGCTGCTCAAAGTTACAAACCGACCAGAAATAGTTATGTCCAAAGGGCATGGTATGTACCTCACTGATCTTGCGGGCAATGAATATTTGGATTTTATAGGAGGATGGGCTGTGAATTGCCTTGGGCATTCCCCAAAGATCATTCAGGAAGTATTGACTGAGCAATCTGGAAATCTAATCAATGCCAGTCCATCTTTTTATAATGTTCCCATG
>JALXAQ010000095.1:0-1443 GCA_026991885.1 Thiotrichaceae bacterium | reverse complement strand
AAACTTGCCCGAAAGTACGGACAAATCCACAAAAATGGAGCATCCGACATTATCACGACACACAACGGTTTCCATGGCAGAACACTTGCAACAATGTCTGCCACGGGCAAAGCTCACTGGGAAGATCTGTTTGAGCCAAAAGTACAGGGTTTTAAAAAGGCAATATTCAACGATTATGATTCCATACGCGAGCTGATAAACGAACAGACATGTGCCATTATGATCGAGCCTATCCAGGGTGAAGGCGGGGTAAATGTTGCAGATGTTGATTATGTACGGAAACTACGGGCGCTCTGTGATGATAACAGGATTCTGCTCATTTTTGATGAAGTCCAAACAGGAATGGGCAGAACCGGTAAACTGTTCTGTTATGAGCATTACAATATAGAGCCGGACATAATGACTCTTGGTAAGGGAATCGGCGGTGGATTTCCACTCTCTGCACTTCTCGTGAAAGAAGCGCTTAATATTTTCGATCCGGGGGATCAAGGTGGTACATACACGGCTCAACCATTGGGAATGGCAGTCGGGCTTTCTGTCCTGAGGGAACTACTTGAGAATAAAATTGTTGAAAACTGTGACAGAATGGGAGCACTTCTCAAAGAAACACTTTTTGAGTTGTCTCTGCAGTATGAAATCGACAATATCAGGGGAAAAGGTCTGTTATTGGCATTTGATTTAACGAAAAGCAATGGTTACGAATTTGCCAACAAATGCATGAAGGACGGTCTTCTCATCAATTCCCCACGGGAAACCTCAATTCGATTAATGCCACCATTAATTGTGAAGGAGGCCGAGATTGAAAAATTTAAGGTATTATTGAAAACAAATCTTTGTGAGAAAGAGGGCAGTTAAATAATTGGCTCTTTTGAAACTTGAGTGGGCAAAAGTTCATTTAAAAACAAGCTATTGATATCAAATCCGGGGACGCGTTGCCGATTATGATATAAAACAGTATTGTGTCCCCATATTTTTTTCTATTGTGGCGCAATTGCTGAAATCGCGCCACATAAAACTATTTTTGCGCATATCGTTAATTGCGCCACTTTCGAAGCTAGGTTTTTGATATACGGCAGGTAAAACAGGCGCCACCCAGCCGGGAGGAATCACAGGTTATAGTACCGCCATGCATTTCAATAATCTGTTTGGTGATTGCAAGCCCCAGCCCTGAACCGCCTGTCTTCCGATGACGACTGGAATCAAGACGAACAAAAGGCTCAAACAGACGTAATCTATCCGCCTCTTCAACTCCGCCACCATCATCCTCTACGGTAAAAACAACCTCTTGTTCAGTACAATCAAGGCTCGCCACAACCTTTGAGCTGGCATAACGAAGAGCATTACTTAAAAGATTCTCCACGGCTCTGCCCATTCCACGTTTTTCAATGGAGCAGATGCATGATGCGTGACCTGTGAAATAAAAGCCAATATCAATCCCGGAAT
>JALXAQ010000094.1 GCA_026991885.1 Thiotrichaceae bacterium | reverse complement strand
AAAAAAAATCAAAAAAAAATCAAAAAACAAAAAGTGTAAAAGTGATAAATAACAAAGGCTTATAGCCTGGAGAGCCGCAAGCCCAAGTCGTCGCTGCGGCCAGTCGGCCTCCCGCTGCTGCGGCCAGCCGTCCGCACCCCCGCCGTGAAGTTGATCCACGAACCGCCGCGCAAGGACAAACGGTTGTTTTCATTAACATTTTTTTCACAACGCTGCTCTTTTCCACTATATTTACTTTCATATTGAGAGCATGTCCATTCCCATAAATTTCCCAACATGTCATATAAGCCAAATTTATTTGGCTTAAATTGACCCACTGGTGCCGTTTGGGCATAACCATCGGTGCAATTATGATGCGTCCACGGAAAATTATTGACTTTTTTTGAGGTATTATCATGGACATTAGCATAACCACACGCCTTATCTGGATCATTGCCCCAATAACGAGCCGTTTCGGTCCCCGCCCGCGCCGCATATTCCCATTCGGCTTCGGTTGGTAAACGATAGGTTTGACCCGTTTGCTCACTTAACCATTCGGCATAAGCAGTGGCATCGTGCCAAGAAACATTGAGCACCGGACGATTACCACGCCCATAACCATTATCAGACGGCTTTTTTCTACCCGTCGCTTCAGCAAACTTATCATATTCCGCAAACGTCACCTCATATTGACCCATAGCAAACCGCCCCACCGACACCTCATGCACCGGTTGCTCATCTGAATCTCCACCACCTTGAATGTCTCCCATACGAAATGAGCCGGCAGGAATCCACACCATTTTCGGCCCAAAACCGCCATCCGCTAAACGATCACGAAAAACTTTGCCATCCCTATTTTTTAAGGCTTCCAATTGAGCCTGTAAAGCCGCTTTTTCTCGCCGTTCTTTATCAAGTAAAACCTCATTTTTTTGCCGTTCTTTATCAAGTTGAGCCTGTAATATTTTTTCTTGCTCCGACTTAGGTTTGGCACAAGACACTAAACAAAAATCACCAATCAGAGAATTATAGACAGGAGGCACTTGTTTATTATCAGTCTGCCAAGCCACTTGTTGTCGAGTTTTCTTAAATACCTGCTCTATGCTTAACCCCGCTTGTCGCATAAACCTTAATAAATGGCCGGTGTATAGACCATTAGTACCCTTTTTGCCATCCGGCGTACTTTGACCCTGCCCAGTAGCGAAACCAATCAGCGTACCCTTGGGCGCATTCATCGCCGCTAATCCATAATCTTCACGGGTGGCACGCGGTTTATCGGGTCGCGGAAAAGTGCGACAGGCATCCATGATCACAATGTTGACTTCGCTGCCGGCATGTTCCATCACATCAACAACCCATTGGGCTTCGATGGATTTTCTTTTGATTAATTGCGTCTCTGGCAGACGCAGATCGGTGGGTAATAAATAGTTTTTACCTTCCACCTCTAAACCATGCCCAGCAAAGTAAAATAAACCCACTTGTCCTTTCTCCATCAGCTTGAGTTTGAATTTGAGCACTTCATCTTCCATTTGATCAAAGCCCAGATTTTTTTTGTGGATCACCTCAAAGCCTAATTGTCTCAACAGTTGCGCCATATCCCGCGCATCCTTTTGAGGATTATTCAGGGGTTTAAACCGATATGCCCAATTGCCTATCACTAGGGCTATTTTTTTGCCGGTGTGGTTAGAGGGGTTTGTTGCATAAGATGGCTCATCGTTGTTATCGGGTGATCGGCTCAGTGGTGAGTTGGACTCACAGGCGATTAGGGTAAGTAGTACGAGTAGCACTATTTTTGTTTTCATGTTGGTGGCTCCTTTGTTATTAATTAACTACAGGGATAAGTCAAAATCTTAACTACAATGATTGCATTTAAAAAGGGATAAGTCAAAACATTAACTACAGGGATTTTTTTTTAGCAGGGATAAGTCAAAACATTAACTACAGGGATTTTTTTTTAGCAGGGA
>JALXAQ010000093.1 GCA_026991885.1 Thiotrichaceae bacterium | reverse complement strand
ATGTACCAGTGCGGCTGTCTGCGAGGCAGTGGTGGCATGGCGATAGAGGCTTTGTAGTTGAGCCTCAATTTTACGAGCGGTATAGCCCATCTGGATCGCCAGCCCCAAGGCAATGAGAATACTGAAGGCTGCTGCCAAGGAAAAGAGTATGATACTCTGCACCAGTGTGGATATTGTCACTGCCATCCTGCCCAGCAGTCCTTCTCGACTAAAACCGAAATCAATGCGTATTGGGAGATTTTCTTGATTTTTAAAGTCGAAGCCAATGAAAAATAAGGGATCTACTTCTGAATGTAAGCGTTCAGCGGCGGGGTGCCCTTGCTGTGCAACCGTATAGTCATCAGGCAGCGGCTTCAAGGGCATATTAACAATGGTACCATCATTCATCAATTTTTTACTATGGCCCTGCTTGTGATCCCGTATCGAAACTTCTCGTAGTTCTGGGAGCGTCCGATATAAGCGGATTAGTTCGTCGTTTAGCCAAGATGATTTATCTGCTAGTAATTCTACTCCGTTTTGGTTGCCCAAGCGTTCAAGAAGGGGTGTTAATCTGACTTGTAGTCTGTCAGTTAATAATTCAGCTTCCGAATGGCGGGCTTCTAAATATAACCAAGTCCCACCACCACCAGCTATGATTAAATATAGCCCTAACAAAGCCATGTAGGGCAAAAAAAAGATTTTAACTAAAGGTAATTTCGAACGAATCATAAGTACTGAATCATTCCTGACATTCCCTAAAAATACGCCGTTCACAAGTTTGGCAGTACTGTTGATCCAAACGTTTGTAAATCTCAGCTATCGCCTCTTTTTTGAGGACAAAGATATTCTCTTCTCCAATTTCAGCCAAATAACCGCCATGCCGCAGAAATTTCTCGGTTTCCATTTTGAGTCCACACAAATACAAGCCACCGCCTTGCGATTTCCAAAATTTAGCCTCTTGGACTAACATTTCAGCACCCGCCACATCAATAAAATTGATTGGTTTAGCCACGATTAATAAATGGCTTAATGTCGGTTCTTTTTCCTTCATTTCGTGTAATGTGGTTGAGGTATAACTCACCGCACCAAAGAATAAAGAGCCATCAATACGAATCACTTTTAATTGTGGGCATTCTAGCAGTGCTTTACGCTGAAGATTAGTAAAGTGGCGCCGTCTTTCTTCTGGATCAGGGGCTAAGGTGACAATCTTAGGATTTGCGGTTCGATTTAAATAAAATACGAGGGATAATAGAATGCCGGCATAAATGGCAAATTCTAATTCTAATAATAAGGTTGACAAAAAAGTCACGATTAAGATGCTGGTTTCTGAGGGGCTGGCTTTGATAATCCCTTTAATATGATGGAAATCAATTAAGTTATAACCGACTAATAAGATAATGCCACCCATAGCGGCAATCGGTAAGTAAGCAGTTAGTGGCGCAATGAGTAATATAGTTAGCGCGAGGAATATGGCTGCAAAAATGGCGGATAATGGTGTTTTTGCCCCGGCTTGATAATTAATGCCTGAACGAGTAAACGAGCCAGAACCGGCATAACTTGAAAAGAAGCTACCGACTATATTGGATAAGCCTTGACCAATAAATTCTTGATTGCCATTTATATGTTGATGAGATTTGGTGGCAACCGAGCGGGCAATGGAGACGGCTTCAATCAAACCCAATAGTGCCACGGCAAAAGCGTCTCCAGCTAATTGACGTGTCGTCTCTAGGGAAAAATCTGGCATTGATAGGGGGGGTAAATGGGCTGGCATTTCTCCGACTAAATGGATACCATGCGCTTCTGCACCGAGCAACAGGCTGACTAAACTCCCAAAAATCATCGCCAGTAACATGTAAGGTAAGCGTGGTAAAAAACGTTTAAACAGCAAAGCGGATATCAAAGTAGATAATGCTACCGTTAAAACATAATAATTAATATCGCCCATTCCGTGAAAAATTTCTACCCAAGTTTGAAAAAAAGATTCTCCTTTAGGCATATGTATGCCAAATACATGTTTCATTTGGCTAGTCATAATGAGAATCGCAGCACCAGCAGTGAAAGCGATTACAACCGAATGAGACACAAAATTAACTAAAGTGCCTAAACGCGCTAAACCAAAACCAAGTTGGTAAACACCCGCTAAAAAGGTGAGCGTTAAAGCGAGATTGATAAATTCTGCACTGCCAGGATCAGCGTAATGATTGATAGTTGAAAAGACTACAATAGAAATAGCCGTTGTTGGCCCCGAAATGAGATGTAGCGATGAGCCAAAGAGGGCGGCTATAATGGGTGTCACCATCGCTGTATAGAGTCCGTACTCTGGGGGTAGTCCAGCAATCATGGCAAAAGCCACGCCTTGAGGTAGGACAATCACTGCCCCTGTTAATCCAGCCAATAAATCGGCCTTAATACTGTCACGCCCGACGAGGGGCCACCATACTAAAAAAGGAAAAATTTTTTGCCACATATTTAATTTAATTTTATGTTGTAGATGATTTTTTGCGCCATTAGGCAATGTTTATTTTATAAGTAGATTACTATATCATAAAATTATGCGATTATCTGTTATTCAACGTATTTTAGGACAATTACTGATTTCATTCAGCCTCACTTTACTGCCACCCATTGGGGTGTCATTATGGTATCAAGATCATGAATTCATTGTTTTTATAAGTGTGTTTTTGATGATGTTTTTCCTTGGCATCATCTGCTGGTTTCCAGCTAGAGAGGCTAAACAAGAACTGAGATTAAATGATGGTTTTGTTATTACGGCTGGTTTTTGGATTGTTCTGAGTTTGCTCAGTGCTTTGCCCTTTTTATTTACTCCTCATTTAGATTTCGCTAAATCTGTCTTTGAGGCTGTATCAGGATTTACGACGACGGGTGCTACTGTTATTAGTGGGTTAGATGAGTTACCGAAATCTCTTTTATATTATCGTCAACAATTACAATGGTTTGGTGGATTAGGCATTATCGTTTTTGCGATAGCTGTTTTACCGATGTTAGGTATTGGTGGAATGCAACTTTATCGCGCTGAAACCCCAGGGCCAATGCACGATGAAAAATTAGTGCCTCGCCTCAGATATACCGCCGAATATTTGTTGTATGTTTACATTATTTTAACGGTGGCTTGCGCTTTGGCTTATTGGTGGGCAGGTATGGATTGGTTTGATGCGCTATGTCATAGCTTTTCAACATTGTCAACGGGTGGATTTTCTACCCATGATGCGAGTTTGGCCTATTTTAACAGTCCAGCGATAGAGATTATTGCTATGATATTTATGGTGCTGGGTAGCTTCAATTTTGCTGTGCATTTTATCGCTTGGCGAAAATTGGATATGCGCCTTTATTGGGATGATATTCAAGCTAGAGTATTTGTGTTTATTGTTTTGTTTATTAGCAGTATTTGCACAATCATATTAATGATAAGCGGTGTTTATAGCGATTTTTGGACAGCATTACGTTACAGTAGTTTTCAACTGATTTCTATAATCAGCACCACTGGATTTTTAACCGCAGATTTCAGCAATTGGCCTTCGATTTTACCCGTTTTTATTTTAGCCAGTGGATTTATTGGCGGTTGCGTGGGTTCAACGGCGGGTGGATTTCGCGTCATTCGAATTATCTTACTTTACAAGCAAGCGATGCGCGGCATTATGCGCTTGATTCACCCCCATGCCCTTCTTGTGATTAAGGTTGGTCAAAGACGGGTATCAAATGATATTGTTCAAGCGGTGGGGGAATATAGCGTGTTATATATGGCGAGTTATATATTTCTTTCTCTGCTTTTTATGGCGACTGGTGTTGATATGATTAGCGCATTTTCAGGGGTGGCGGCTTGTTTCAATATGGTTGGACCTGGTTTAGGCGAAGTGGCGGTAATTTATGGCAGTATCAGTGATACTGGCTTATGGATTCTCAGTTTTGCAATGTTATTGGGGCGTTTGGAAATTTATACTTTACTTGTATTGTTGATGCCAGCGTTTTGGCAAAAGTAATTGAATTCGAATCAACAAAATAAGCAACCAAGCCAGTAGCATGGTAACGAGCGTATGGCTGAGAAAATGATCGCCGATGAGCATTTTATAAGCCCCTATACTCCAAGATAAAATCATCACGCTAATCAGCGCAATGCGTTTATTGCGTTTTGTTTTGAATAAAAAAAACAAGGACAACAAAGCGAAGCCACCGCTGGCATGACCAGCAGGAAAACATTTGATTTTGCCTCGTTGTTGGAAATCTTTTGGGTAAGAGCTTAAGACTGTCACATAAGGATAATCGCCATCATAATGAGTGATGTCTTTGGGACAAGGAATATTGGTAGTTGCTTTTAAACCAGATACGACTAAAGGCACAATTAAGCAAGAAAGCAATACAATTAATAAGCCTTCTTTATATTCTTGTACGGTTTTAGTGTGACGCAAGAATAACAGGGCGATTAATACAGAAAATACAAATAAAATGAATACTTTTTTAATGCCATCGTAGAATATGAAGCGTAAAATTTGATTGTCTTTATCAATAAGCCATTGTTGGGTTTCAAAGTGATAAAAATAATCTTGCAAGGCAACATCTATAGCTGTTGACTCGAATAACAAAATAGTCAATATCAATAATAAGCTGGTGAATATCAGTTGTTTAATCATAATTAATTGCGCTTTTTTTGTGACAGTCTATGATATGATGATTTAGTACCTATTTATTTTTCTAACTTTAGAGTAACAATAATGGATATTTTTCATAGCATCATCCTTGGAATCATCGAAGGGATCACCGAGTTTTTACCTATTTCATCGACTGGACATCTTATTGTTGCCAGTGAATGGCTAGGTTTAGCGCAAACTGAAAGCAATAAAGCTTTTGAAGTCATTATCCAATTAGCCGCCATTTTGGCAGTCGTTGCCAATTATCGGGACAAATTCACTTTTCGGCATACTACATTGTGGCTGAAAGTGGGGATTGCATTCTTCCCTATCGGCTTAGTGGGATTACTATTTCACCATCAAATCAAGGCGCTGTTTTCTGTGGAGATTGTCGCCACAATGTTTATTGTCGGTGGGATAATTTTCTTATGGGTGGAACAGTTTATAAAGCAGCGTAAACCTGTCATTACTCGTGTTGAAGATATTAGCTTTACCCAAGCAGGAATCGTTGGTATTGCTCAAGTATTTGCCCTAATTCCTGGTACTAGCAGGGCAGGTTCTTCCATTATTGGTGCATTATTAGTTGGTATTAGCCGCAAAGCGAGTGCCGAGTTCTCCTTTTTGCTCGCATTACCCGTTATGATTGCAGCGAGTGGCTTGGATTTATTGAAACATTATCAAGACTTTGCAGGGGCGAATGTGTTGCCTCTCATTGTCGGATTTATCACAGCCTTCGTATCTGCTTATTTTGTAATGAAATTATTTATTTCTTTTCTTAATCGCTTTACTTTTACTGCCTTCGGTGTTTATCGGATAGCCTTTGGCTTGTTACTGTTTTATATGCTTTATGTGGGGATAGTTCAATACCATTAAGTTAAGAGGGCAACCATAAAGGATTGCCCCTACAAAACCTAACGTAGGGGCAATCCCTTGTGGTTGCCCTTTCCGACTTTAATGCAGAATATCCATTTGCTTATCGTAAACGGATGTTTCTGCTTCCATTAAACCTAATATAGTGTGAAATATATTATCGTGGGAATATTTATGATTTAGCTTTTGCTTGAGTAATTTGATCTTGACTTCATCTTCATCAAAATTCTTTCCAAACCACATAATTGCTGCAACATGTTTTTGTACATCAGGTGCTAAAATATAAGGCAAGCCATGCAAATAGAGTCCATTTTCACCTAATGATTCTCCATGATCACTGATATAAAACATGGCTGTTTCAAATTGGCTGTTATTCTTTTTGAGCAATTCTATGACTTTAGATAAGAAATAATCCGTGTATAAAATGGCATTATCATAAGCATTTTCAATTTCCTCTTTGCGGCAATTTTCTAGTTGATTGCTCTTACAAGTGGGCGTAAATTTTTCAAAAGCTGGCGGGTATCTTTTGTAATAAGCGGGCCCATGATTGCCCATTTGATGGAGAATTATCAAAATATCTCCTTGTTTATGTTCGTTTATATAGCTTTGCAATCCAACTAACATGCCCTCATCGCGGCATTCAGTCTCATCACAGATAGTATTTTTATCAGATGCTTTAAAACGTTCGTAGGGAACTCTTAAAGCGACTCCCTTTGAATCCGAATTATTGTCTCTCCAAAGCACGTTCACGCCTGCACGTTGCAAAATATCAAGCAAATTATCAGTATTTTGTGCTTTTGCATTGCTGTAATTAGAGCGGTTATAAATTGAAAACATACAAGGCAGAGAATACGCAGTTGAGGTGCCACAAGACCAAAAATTGGTAAAATTAATAACATCTAGTTTTTTTAATAATGGATTTGTTTCTCTACTATATCCATTGAGTGAAAATCTATCTGCCCTTGCAGCTTCGCCAACAACCAAAATTATCAATTCTCTGTGTTTATCCGTTGGCGGAATTTTGATGTCTAAAGCAATATGCTTCATAGGAGTCGAAGCACTTTTAAAAAATCCATTAATATATCTTCCCGTTGAGTAAATATAATAGGTGGGATTTGTGTAATATCTTAACAATTTATGTTGCCTGATAAATGAAGCATAAAAATTGCCAAAACTTATTAAAACTAATACGATAATCACTAAAGATATTAAAAGTAACTTGATTCTGGAAAAAATTTCTTTTTGCAGTGTTGTATATTTAATCTCTGCTTTATAGATAAATATTGATGGGATAATGCCTAAGAAAATG
>JALXAQ010000092.1 GCA_026991885.1 Thiotrichaceae bacterium | reverse complement strand
GAGTGAGGTTGGTTATCACTTTAAGAATTAATTTATTTGTTACTTCATTGCTTTGGGACTGTTAATTATTTTTTTATTATGTTTAAATATTATCTATTTCTTTAAATGCTGTTGATTTAGGAATTTCACATGACATCTGCATTAATTTGGTTTATTCTTGGGCTGTCACTCCTTATTTTAGAAGCCCTCTTGCCGGGATTGATTTTATTTTTCTTTGGATTTGGCGCTTGGCTGACTGCCTTACTTGTTTGGTGGATTCCACTGCATTTTTCTCTGCAATTGTGGTTTTTTTTATTCAGTTCGCTGATTTTATTATTTTTTCTACGTCGTTATCTGAAAGCTATATTTTCAGGGCGGACGATTATAAATAAAAACCCTGATGGAGAAGATTTCGATGGTTATATTGGAGAAACGGCTGTGGTGAAAGTCGCGCTTAATCCAAACCAAAAAGGCAAAGTGGAGTTTCATGGCAGTTTATGGACGGCTGAGGCGAATGAAATTTTAATCGAAGAAACGCCCGTTAAAATTATTGGCAGAAATAATATCACATTAAAAGTAACGGCTTTATCTTAATTAACTAACCCAAGGAAATATATATTATGAGTCTAAATCCTAGTCTTTTAGTTTTAATCGGGCTGGCTATTTTTATTTTGATAGTCTTGATGAAAACGATCCGTATCGTGCCACAAAAACAGGCGTTTATTATCGAACGCTTGGGTAAATACCAAAGCACACTGGAAGCCGGTTTTCATATCCTGATGCCTTTTGTCGACAAACTTGCCTATAAGCATACCCTCAAAGAGCAGGCTGTCGATGTACCACCACAAACTTGTATCACCCGCGATAATATCTCGGTAGAAATGGATGGTATCTTGTATTTACAGGTTGTCGATCCGCGCAAAGCCTCTTATGGTATCGATGATTATAGTTTCGCCTCGATTCAATTAGCCCAAACGACGATGCGTAGCGTTATCGGACGTTTAGAGCTAGATAAAACCTTTGAAGAACGCGATAGTATTAATATTGCGGTCGTCGATGCGGTGGATAAAGCGTCTGATCCTTGGGGCGTAAAAGTCACCCGCTATGAGGTGAAAAATATTGAACCGCCAGCGAGTATTAAGGATGCGATGGAAAAACAAATGCGTGCTGAGCGAGAAAAACGCGCCCAGATTGCCGAATCGGAGGGGGATAAGCAAGCGAAAATTAATCGTGCTGAAGGCGATAAACAGGAATTGATTGCTCGTTCAGAAGGAGAAAAGCAAAAACGCATTAATGAGGCAGAAGGACGGGCGGCTGAAATTGAGCAGGTTGCTATCGCAACGGCTAAAGGAATTACTGAGATTGCCCAATCGATCAATCAAGCAGGCGGCTTGCCTGCCGTCAATCTACGGGTTGCTGAGCAATATTTAAGCGAATTTGGTAAACTTGCCGAAACCAATAATACCATGATTATTCCTAGCAATTTAAGTGATGTGGCGGGCATGGTTGCAACGGCTACGTCTGTTATTAAAGGGACAGACATGAAGAGTTAAGGAATGTGCCTAAAACAACTAGGGCAACCATAAAGGATTGCCCCTACATTAAGCGTTATTTTTCGTAGGGGCAATCCTTTATGGTTGCCCTAAAGTTGACTAAGTTATTTTATGCGCGTTCCTAACTAAATAGAGATGTCCCTTAATAAGCAAAGTCAAAACCAGACCTGCCAGGTTAAAACCAAACCTGGCAGGTCAAAGGCACAACATGACCATAATTCAACTTTTGTTTTGACTTTGACCTGGCAGGTTTGCTTTTTAACCTGCCAGGTCTGGTTTTGACTTTGATTTTGACTTCGAAGGTTTATTAAGGGACATCTCATATATATATATGAAAAAAATTTATACTTCTCCCAATCGCCTCATGGTTTTTCATATCAAAAATATTTTGGAAAGCTACCATATTGATTGTCTCATCAAAAATGAATTTCTAGCCGGTGCGGCTGGAGAACTCCCACCTAATGAGTGTTGGCCAGAAATTTGGCTCAATGATGAACAAAAATATGATAAAGCATTGGAAATATTAGAAAAAACTCTTTTAACGGATGAAGTGACACTACCCACTTGGAGCTGTACCCGGTGTTATTAAAATATCCTAAAAAATGTTACTTTATATTTCATTTTGTGTTATAATATTTTAATGAAATTAATTAAGCTATCCAAATGGGCAGCTAAAAATGGCTACTCATACAGAGGCGCATACAATCGTTTTAATGCTGGAAAAATAGAAGCTGCATATAAAAATGAGACGGGTCGTATAGTTGTGCCAGATTCTGAAGAACAACAACCTATTAAAACAATAGTTTATGCAAGAGTCAGCTCGCATAAGCAAAAAGATGATCTTGAAAGGCAAGCAGAAAGAATGGTTCATTTTTGCATATCTAATGGGTGGCAAGTTGAGTCTGTTATTAAAGAAATAGCATCTGGTTTAAATGATAATAGACCTAAGTTAATAAAGATACTAAAAAACCCGTATCCAATAAGGATTGTTGCAGAACACAAGGATAGATTAACAATATTTGGCTATAACTACTTGTCAACATTAATAATGGTATGTATGTTATGGCGAGATAGTTCTAGCTAATTTGGCAGCCAGTAATAACTAGCATGGTTGCTAGGTATTATGGGCAAAGACGTGGAGGTAAAAAAATCAAACAAATTCTAGAAAAACTATGAATAAGTCCTATACATTACAAGTAATTAAAAGCACCGATCCCTATTATAACGAGTGCATGGATATTTGTGTTATTTCAAAGCAGCTCTATAACGTAGGACTTTATCAGTTAAGGCAAACACTCATTCATGAAGGATCTTTCCTGTCTTCCAAATCGGTTTATACAAGAATGAAACAAAACGAGAATTGGATCAGTCTGCCTCGAAAAGTTTCTAATAAAATTTGGAAGCAAGTCACTACAAATTGGTCTTCATGGCTCAAAGGTCTAAAAAGGTATAAAAAAGTACCTCATTCCTTTACAGGGAGACCAAAGATGCCAAAGTACAATAAGTCACTCAATACTGTGACTTATGAAAAAGGCGCATTAGGAACAAAAGGATTACCAAAAGAACAAATCCGACTGAGTCAGACCAATATAATATTAGATATTAGCTCTCTAAAGGGTGATATTGTAGAAGCTAAAATAATACCAAAAAAGAACCAATTTATTATTAAAGTAACTTATAAGGAGGAAATGACAGAAAACGAATTGGATTACAATAAGATTGCAGGTATTGATTTGGGTATTAATAATTTAATCACTGTAGCAACAAACCAAGCGGATTTACCGCATGTCATGGTAAACGGCAGAGGGTTAAAGTCTATCAATCAATACTGGAACAAACAAGTATCAAAGTTGAAATCTAAGTTACCTAAAGGTGTTAAATCTTCAAAACGTATTAGAAGTTTAACTGAAAAACGGAATGCCAAAATAGATGATTCTCTACATAAAGCTAGTAGCAAAGTAGTATTGTGGTTGATTGATAATAAAGTAGGAACGCTTGTTATTGGTAAAAACAAACAATGGAAAACAAAGATAAAGATAGGAAAACGAAACAATCAAAATTTTGTTCAGATTCCACACGCAAGGCTTATAGAACTTATTATCTATAAGTATGAACAACAAAACGGAATTGTTGTTACCAATGAAGAAAGCTATACATCTAAGGCAAGTTCTTTAGATTTAGATACATTACCAAAACGTAAGTTAAAGAAAAAACTGAGTTTTAGCGGTAAAAGAATAAAACGTGGATTATATAAAACCGCAAAAGGATTATTAATCAATGCTGATGTAAATGGAGCCTTGAACATAATCAGGAAAGTAGCCAAGAATTCAATTGATGACTTGGTAGAGGATACGCAGTTTATCCATCGTTGCGTCACACCTAAGTTTATTTAGGTGGACACATCAGCGAAAAAACTAAAAAGTAACATTTTTAGTAACTGTGGGGAAAGTCGATATAGGTGATAACTTCTTGAGTCTATCAATGAAGTGGGTTACTATGCCATTTTCATAAACGACAAGGCAACATTTTATGAGCTTTAATGATCTCTCCAAAGAACAACAGATTATGGTCAGCCTGCGTAAGGTTTTGAGTAACATTATCAAAGAAATAACCCCTGAAAAGGGGGCACCTTATCCTTTATCTGAGCAAACGGTTGAGGATATTCGTATGTCTCTGGCACTGATTACGGCACGCGAACAAGAATTGGCAGATGAACAAGGGATTAACAACCTTGAGCGCCCGTACTATAGCGATGAACCGAGCCAAACGGTACCTTTACACTACAGTAAGAAAATTCACTAAAGACGCGCAACAAAGGACATTGCTCTGAGTAAGAAATTATTGAAATCTACCGCCGTCGTAGGCGGATTGACTTTAATCTCCCGCATCTTAGGTTTTATCCGCGATGTGGTGATTGCTTATGTTTTTGGTGCCAGCACCAGCACAGATGCTTTTTTTGTGGCCTTTAAAATCCCCAATTTTATGCGTCGCTTGTTTGGTGAAGGCGCATTTTCACAAGCCTTTATCCCCATCATCAGTGAATACAAAACCCAACGTAAGCAGGCAGAAGTTAAACACTTAGTCGATCACGTCGCGGGACATTTGGGTGGCGTGTTGCTACTGGTGACGGTGATAGGTATCGTGATTGCGCCACTGTTAGTATTAATATTCGCGCCTGGCTTTTTCCAAAATAAAGAAAAATATGATTTGACTGTAGCAATGCTACAAATCACTTTTCCTTATTTACTCTTTATTGCCTTAACGGCTTTTGCCGGTGCAGTATTAAATACTTATGGACGATTTGCAGTCCCAGCTTTAACCCCAGTCTTGCTCAATGTCTGTCTGATTGGCGCAGCCGTGTGGATTGCGCCCAGCCTTGAGCAACCGGTGATGGCATTAGCTTATGCCGTCTTTTTCGCCGGTGTCATACAATTGGCATTTCAATTGCCCTTTTTACATCGCTTACACTTATTGCCCAAGCCTCGCTTTAAGCGGCATGATGAAGGCGTGAGCCGGATTTATCGTCTAATGCTACCGGCACTGTTTGGCGTCTCCGTGTCACAAATCAATTTATTGATAGATACCTTGATGGCCTCTTTTTTAGTGACAGGCAGTATCTCATGGTTGTATTATTCTGATCGCTTGATGGAATTTCCGTTGGCAATATTCGGCCTCGCCTTGGCAACCGTGATGTTACCTGACTTATCAAAATCGGTGGCACGCGGAGATATGCAAACCTATAGCAAAACCTTAGACTGGGCATTGCGCTGGATATTTTTAATCGTTATCCCATCCATGCTGGGATTAATAGTATTAGCGGCACCTATTTTGGCCACCTTGTTTCATAACGGAGAATTTAGTGATAATGATGTCATTAGGAGCAGTCACAGTTTAATTGCCTACAGCATCGGCTTAGTCGGATTTGTGCTGATTAAAGTATTAGCATCAGGATTTTATTCCCGTCAAGATACCCGCACACCTGTTAAAATTGGTGTTATTGCAATGGTCACTAATATGGTGTTAAATCTCATATTAATTTGGCCCCTGGCTCATGCAGGTTTAGCATTGGCAACCTCCCTAGCCGCCCTGTTAAATGCGGGCTTATTGTATCGTGGCTTACGCACACAAGGGGTATTTCAACCACAACCCGGCTGGGGCCGTTTTTTACTACGCATTGGCATAGCGAGTGCCTGCATGGTGCTATTATTGTGGTGGGGTAGTGGCCCCTTGAGCCTCTGGTTGAGCATGGACACTTGGGCACGCGCTTTACACTTATTAGGCTGGATAGTGGCTGCTTTGGTGGTATATTTTGCCAGTTTAATGATTTTGGGTTTTCGCTTGCATCATGTCAATTTGAAGTAACATCACGTAGGGGCAATCCTTTATGGTTGCCCCCGATGGCATTGGGTTTAGGTCTCTGAACATCAAACACATTATGGAATTCATTAGAAATATATCACAATTGCGCTCCCATCATCAGGGTTGTGTCGCTACGATAGGTAATTTTGATGGGGTGCATTTAGGCCATCAAGCTGTCTTGCAACAATTGAGGACTAAAGCTACAGAGCTACAATTACCGATGGTGGTGATTATTTTTGAACCCCAACCCATGGAATTTTTTGCGCCCAACAATGCACCCGCCCGTTTGACTCGGCTGCGTGAAAAACTGATAGCAATGCGTCACTATGGTGTTGATAGGGTATTATGTTTACACTTTAATGCCTCATTAGCCGCTTTATCTGCCAATGCCTTTATTCAACAAGTCTTAGTCAAAGGACTAGGGATACGGCATTTAGTTGTTGGTGATGATTTTCATTTTGGACAAAAACGCCAAGGAAACTTTGCCACCTTACAACAAGCCGGAAAAGAATATGGTTTTACTGTAGAAAGTCAGCACACCTTTATCTTAGGCAAAGAACGAGTGAGTAGCACCCGCGTCCGTCAAGCCCTCATGCAAGGCGAACTCAACGCTGCCCATGAATTACTGAATCGTCCTTATATGATGTGTGGACGTGTTCGCTATGGAAAACAGATGGGGCGTACTATAGGCTTTCCTACCGCCAATATTTTTTTGCACCGCCAAGTTTCACCCCTAAACGGCGTATTTGCCGTCACACTGCATGGGGTGACAAAAAAACCATTGCCAGGTGTCGCTAATCTGGGAACACGTCCAACCGTCAATGGTCATCAACTGTTATTAGAAGTACATTTATTTGACTTTGACCGGACAATTTATGGACACTATGTAGAAGTCGAATTTGTGCGTAAAATACGCGATGAACAACGTTTTGCCTCAATAGAGGCTTTAAAACAACAAATTGAGAAGGATGTCCAAAGTGCAAGAGATGCCTTGCACTCGCCAGTCTAACTCCCCCAAAAAGGAAGCAACATGCAAAAAAGTAAAATTGATTCAAGACTTAACAAATTGAAAGAAAAGCTTCAAGAAGAAAATGATATTCTTCATGAAGTGGTTGATAGCTTTCGTGAACTCGACAAAATAGCCTACAAATTAGGTTTTTTGTCAGAAGAACAGTCCTATGCAACCCGTATCTCTTGGTGGCCGATGATTTCGGTACTTGGGCTCTATTCAGCCGGTAAATCGACTTTTATCAACCATTATCTTGGCCAAAAATTACAAGCCACAGCCACACAAGCCGTTGATGACAAATTCACCGTGATTTGTTTTAGTGATGATGAAGTGGTCAAAACACTCCCTGGTATTGCCTTAGATGCCGATCCTCGCTTTCCGTTTTATCAGATCAGCAAACAAATTGAAGAAACATCCACCAATAATCAACGTATTGATGCCTATTTACGGCTCAAAACCTGTCCAAGTGAACAATTGCGTGGCAAAATTGTAATTGATTCCCCCGGATTCGATGCAGACAGCCAACGGGATTCAACCCTACATATCACCAAACATATCATTGATCTGTCAGATTTAGTGTTGGTCTTTTTTGACGCTCACCACCCTGAGCCGGGTGCCATGCGTGATACCTTGAAACATTTAGTCACTGAAACCATTGACCGCGCTGATTCCAACAAATTTTTGTACATTCTCAACCAAATGGACATCACCGCTCGGGAAGATAGTCCTGAAGAGGTGGTAGCCGCTTGGCAACGTTCTTTGGCACATGCGGGTTTGACGGCGGGTCAACGTTTTTACATTTACAATCCTGAACTTTGTCTTCCCATTGAAAATCAAGAAGTTAGAGTGCGTCTGGAGAGAAAATGTCAGGCTAATTTGACAGATATCCATAAACGCCTGGAGCAAGTTGGGGAAGATCGCGCCTATCGGGTTATCAGTATGCTTGAACATACTGCGAAAGCCATTGAAGAGAAGATGGTGCCCCAATTAGAGGAGTTGATTCAACGCTGGAAAAGTCGCACTTATTGGACGGGCACCGTGTTCCTTCTTCTTTTGTTAGCCGCACTGGCCGCAGGATTGGGCTTTGCACCGGCTGAAACGAGGACTGAAATCTGGTCTTGGTTAACAAACTTTGAAGATCCGATGGGGATTGGGATAAGGATAGGTGGGCTTGTTTTTGTGTTGATCTTTTTGCAACTAAATAGTGCCAAAATAGCCGCTAACACTATTCTCAAACAGATCAAGTCGGAGTTTGAAGATGAGTACACCCGCGATGGTTTAATGCGAGCTTTTCGTAAAAATACCCGCTTTTCGCGTGCGCTGTTTATCTGGATTATCAGTCAACCCGTTGGTTGGAGTCAAAAAATACAGCGGCGTATTGGTGATGTTTTAAACAGTGTCAACGGTTATGTGCAACAACTGAATGATCGTTTTACCAATCCCTCTGGAAAACAAAGCGCGGTTGCATTAGAGCAAACGACTGAATAAGTATTGCCCTACAGGGATTAGTTATATATAAAAAGGGATAAGTCAAAATCTCGTTCCCGAAGCTCCGCGCACTCTCTTATACACAAGGGCAACCATAAAGGATTGCCCCTACCCTCTGCCGAGGAAGGCAATCCCCTGTGGTTGCCCGATACGATATTCTCGTTCCGCCCTGCGTGGGAGACGAAGTCAGCGAAGCTAATGCCTTCAAGGACGCTCCGCGTCCTGCAACCATTCAAATAGACGAAATCCAATCTTAGCCTCATTTGCCGCAAAGGATTGGGGAATGGTATTAGAAGAGCCTTAGAGGGTAATGAGATTGGTCAGAATCGGGCGAATTGTGGTAGGAGTGGTAGTCAAGTTTCCGTGTTGCCGTGGCTGTGCGACTCTAATAGCCCTTTGCTCTTTTGGTTTTTTTGCCTCGCGATCCGATCTAATCCCTGTCGTTAAAATTAAGTTAAATAAAACCTTGAGTGGGGAGTCATGCCGTTTTTTTCAGGAGAGCTTTAACTATGTTGACGATGGAATTACCTAAAGCGTTACAACAAGAATTTGAACAAACCGCCCAAAAGTTTTATGTTCATGATGGTGTGAAACGAGCGATAATTGAAGCGATAGAATTATGGCTGGCGAAACAGCACCAACGCCAGATTGATGCTGAGGCAAAAGCCAATAACCAAGCTTTTAAAAATATCCAAGCTGAAATCGAAAAAAATTATTTTGGTAAATGGATTGTCATAGCGCATGGAGAATTACAGGGCGTGGGTGAGTCATTAGCAGAAGTCAACCACTTAGTGCCTGAGGCTCAACATAGAATTGTCATGCAAGTCGGTGAACGTCGCCCTAAGGAGGTGGAATTAGGATGGCAGATAGAGTTCGATTAAGCTGTTGGTCCTCACCTAATCGCTTAGTAATTGGTCTAAAAATAAAAAACTTACTGGGTCAATTGCACAGTGAAGTTGAGGAATTAGTTCAAATAGATACAGGATATAGTGAAGAGATTTTAGTGCCTTACTCCCTATTTGAAAAGCTCAATCTGCAATATTGGTCTTTACCTGAGCAACAAAAGCCAGTCGGCACCACTGTTACAGGGCAACTCATTCATTTCATTGAAGCTTATGCTGAGGTTATTATTCCTAAAACGGGTGAACAGCACTCTGTGATTGTCCAAACATTTGTTGGAAATACCCGTTTTTTGATTGGTAGGGCTTTCTTGCGTCGTTTCAAGGTAATACTTGATGGTCCTGGCAAGCAGACTTGTTTACTTACTCCATCTTAGGCTAAGTGTTGACGGATATAAATATCCGTGGAGTCGCGATCTCGCTTAAGGAGCCCTACATCTACTACATTAACCAAGCGATAAAGCACTAAGCTTGTATTCTATTACACAAGTCTGATAACATCACATCAGATTTTCTCTTATGATAGTATTAAAACATTTTTTGAGAGGGGTCATTAATGAGTGACAAATTGGTCAATCTCACTATTAACGGAAAAAAAATATCCGCGTCGCCATCGCTTTCCGCGATTCAAGCCTTATGGCACGCTGGCTACACAAGAGTCGAAGGCATTGGTTGTCTGGAAGGGGTTTGCGGCTCTTGCCGTATTATGGTGCGCCGTGCAAACCACAAAGAAGTCACAATGCAATTAGCCTGCCAAACCTTTGTTGAGGACGGAATGCAGATTATTTTTATGGCTTTTCCTAACCCGACACACCATTCTTATCAACTCACCGATATTAAAAATTCATGGGATGTTCAAGGACAATTTCATCATATTTTTCCTGAAGCCAGTCTTTGTAGAAGCTGCGGCGGTTGTACGGAATCTTGTCCTAAAGGTATTCCTGTACAACACGGTGTTGAACTGGCGGCTAAAGGCAAGTTTAAAGAATCCGGCGACTTGTTTGTTGAATGTGTCATGTGTAACTTGTGCATGACGGGTTGCCCTGAACATATTGCACCCAATCACGTTGGATTATTTTGCCGTCGAGTAGAAGCTTATTTCCATCTACGTCCTTCTAACTTGATTAGCCGTTTAGAAGAATTACGTCAAGGCGAACTGCGGGTTGTATTATAATAGACTTGTCCGTAAATAAAAAATCAAAGTCAAAACAAGACCTGGCAGGTTAAACCCAAACCTGCCAGGTCAAAATCAAAACCCGTAGCAGTGTTGTGACCTGGCAGGTTTTCTTTTCAACCTGCCAGGTCTTGTTTTGATGATTTTATAGATAGGAGAGGAGAAAGGAAATGATGGGCATACCTTATGATGAAGCGTTGAAACGCTATCAGCACGACAAAGAACATACGCTGCCAGAAATGAATGAATTGTTGGGTAATTACCACCCTGACTATTACCAAGATTCTGTGGTTGAATTACAAATTGGGGCCAATCGTGGTGAGTCTTGTCATTCTCAATTGGCGGAGATGTTACAAGCGGATGCCCGCATTGATGAAGCCGATTTAGCCGGCACTTCGATTACTGAAACTAATATATTAGTCATTGGGGGCGGCGGTGCCGGTTGTGCGGCTGCGCTGACGGCGGCTAGAAATGGGGCTAAAGTGATTTTGGCCACTAAATTACGCTTGGGTGACAGCAATACCGTGATGGCTGAAGGGGGCATACAAGCGTCTATTGAGCCCAACGATACGCCACAGGCACACTATAATGATACCTTGAAAGCGGGTCACAATAAAGCGAACAAAAAATTAGTCGCCACCATGGTCATGGAAGCCCCAGACGTGATCCGCTGGTTAATCCAAGAAGGTATGCAGTTTGATCAAAATGAATTTGGTGATTTATTAACGCGCCGTCCCGGTGGCGCTTCTGCTGATCGAATTGTTTATTACCGAGATTACACAGGCTTAGAAATGATGCGCGTCTTGCGCGAGGCTGTGTATAACACCAATATCGAAGTCTGGGATCACAGTCCGGTTGTTGAATTGCTTTCCAGTGAAACGGGACATTGTGCAGGCGCGGTGGTTTATTCTTTGGAAGAACACGCCTATAAAATAATTAAAGCCCAAGCCGTTATTCTCGCCACTGGGGGGATTGGGCGTATGCACATCAATGGTTTTCCGACAACCAATCATTTTGGTGCCACCGGTGACGGTTTAGTGCTCGCTTATCGTTTGGGCGCAAAATTGCGAGATTTGGATTCTTTTCAGTACCATCCGACGGGTCTTGCCTATCCCAGTCAGATTGCGGGTTCTTTAATCACCGAAGGGGTGCGCTCCGCCGGCGTTCAATTATTAAATGGGGTCGGAGAACGTTTTGTTGATGAATTAAAACCGCGTGATTATATTTCGGCGGCTATTCTCCGCGAATGTGCTGAGGGGCGGGGAGTTCAGGTCGATGAAAATACCGTGGGTGTGTGGTTGGATACGCCGAATCTTGAACTGCGTAAACCGGGATTGATGAAAGAGCGTTTTCCCAAACTCTTTCATCTGGCTAAACAGGGTAATATTGATCCCACTAAAATTCCCCTGCTCGTTTATCCAGCACTGCATTATCAAAATGGGGGCGTGGTGATTGATGAAAATGGTCAAACGACTGTCCCTGATTTGTATTGTGTGGGCGAAGTCAGTGGCGGCATACATGGTAGAAACCGTATTATGGGCAATGCGTTGCTGGAAATCATCTGTTTTGGACGGCGGGCAGGTGCGACGGCGGCACAAACTATCAGTGCGCGTGGGCACAAAAAAAGCGGTATTGAACATTTGAGCAAATTGCGTCGAGATTTAAGCCGTGCCAATTTGCCGATGAATCTGAAAAGTCCGATGTTGTTTCCGGCTTGTGCTAATTTTGAACTTTAAACAGAAAATTATGGAACATTTAAACCAAGTTCTTTTACACGAAAATAGTAGAGTCGGGCCAGATTTAGGGGCTTGGCTTGAACATGGGGGCGGTGAAGGTTTAGAAATCGCTTTACAAGACCCAGCCGCCCTCATTCCCCTGATAAAAGAATCAGGATTAAGAGGTTTAGGGGGCAGTGGTTTTCCCACCCACCGCAAGTGGACGGCTGTTGCAGAAAAAAAGCATAGCAAAGAAAAGTATTTGATTTGCAATGGCAACGAAGATGAGCCAGGGACTTTTAAGGATCGTATCTTATTAGAGGAAACCCCCCACCAACTGATTGAAGGAGCCATGATTACGGCATTGGCGACTGGCATTAATCGCATTGTTTTTTATATTAATCCTGATATAGAAGATGCTATCGCGAATATGCAATGCAGCCTGGATCAGTGGGAAGGCTCCGATTTTTATTTCAAAGTATCGGATCAAATCCAACAACCGTTGGAATTTTCTATATTACTCTCCTCTGGACACTATATCGGTGGTGAAGAAACCGCCGCGATTGAAACAGTGGAAAAGAAATTTCCTTTTCCCCGCCGCAAGCCACCCTTACCGGCTGAGAATGGTGTTCATGGTTGTCCCACTCTGATTAATAATATCGAAACCCTGTGTAATGTGTCCCATATTGTGAAAAATGGTGCCAAATGGTATCAAGATTTGGGCATTGGTAACGCTCGTGGTACTAAGATTTATTCTTTAAGTGGGGACATTTTATCGCCGGGGGTTTATGAACTGCCGATGGGGACGAGCCTATCGGAGCTGATTAATACTTATGGCGGTGGGATGTTGGTGAATAAAAAATTCAAAGCGGTTTTCACCGGTGGACCTTCTAATACGCTGCTCACGCCTAAAGATTTGGATGTTCCCCTGGATTTTGATTCGGTAGCCGCACGCCGTTCTAGTCTCGGTACGGGCGCGATGATTGTTGTTTCTGAAGGTACCGGTATTGTCAAACGGGTGGCAGAATATGTCAGTTTTTTTGCTCACTCATCTTGTGGACAATGTCCTCCGTGCAAAACGGGCACATATTATATTGCCATGTTGCTGAACAAGATTGATATGGGGCAAGGACGTAAAGCGGATTTAGAGGCATTGATTAATCTTTGTGAAATTTTGCCAGGGAGTGGACGTTGCGCTTTAATTAATGGTGCCGTCAAAGTGTTGGATAGTTCGTTGTACCATTTTATGGGCGAATATGAACAATCATTGAAAGATTGAATAAAATATTGTAGGGGCAATCCTTTATTGACATCATGACTCATTATGATATATTTATTCATTAAAATTTTTAATTAATTTGCTAAATTAATTAAAGGATTTTTGATTTAAAATCAAGTATTTTTTAGGCATTTTTAAGACCATTTCTAACAAGGAAAAATCCATGAAAAAGACTTTTTTGTCTATTATTTTGTTAGCCGCCGCCGCTAATGCTGGGGCCATAGATATGAAGGCTGTTAAACACGCTCATCCATTGCCAAATTTTATGATCGTCATAATCCAGCAGGGTGATATGTTGGCACTCTCTCCAGAACAGGCGCAAGTAGTTGCCAATTGGCGAGCCAAACATGGCCCCATTGCGAAAAAACTGGTCATGGCGATTAATAAAGGCGAACAAGAACTTGAGGAAGCCTCTCTGAACGGCACCTCCAAAGAAAAAATCATGGCTCAACTCGATGCTTTGTTGGAGATGCGGAGGCAACTTGCTGAAATGAAAACGACTTGTCGGGATAATCTGCGTCAAATTCTCTCTGAGGAGCAGTGGAATGAACTGGTTTCCTTATATAAGGAAATGTTGTAAAAATCCAAAAAGCCCAGCGGGGGCAACCCCGTAGGCAAGGAAATAATATGGCTGAGCCAAGCGTTGGAATTATCATGGGTAGCGATTCAGACTTGCCCGTACTCAAAGAAGCGGCGAAAATGCTAGACACTTTAGGAGTGGGTTATGAATTAACGATTGTGTCTGCCCATCGCACCCCTGAGCGTTTATTTAGTTATGCTAAAAAGGCGGAAACCAGGGGGCTGGAAGTGATTATTGCTGGAGCAGGGGGGGCTGCCCATTTGCCGGGTATGATTGCCGCTATTACTCCTTTGCCTGTGATAGGTGTTCCTGTAAAAACATCAACTTTACAAGGACTTGACTCGTTGTTGTCGATTGTGCAAATGCCTGGTGGTGTTCCCGTTGCCACCGTCGCTATCAATAATGCTAAAAATGCTGGCATACTCGCGGCGCAAATTGTTGGGGTGAAATTTCCAGAAATTCGTCATAACATTAAACGGTATAAGGCTGAATTGGAAAATAGGGTTGTTGAAAAAGCACAGCATTTAGAAGAAATTGGCTATGAGCAATTTTTAGCGGAATGATAACGGTACTATTTTTGGCATATTTTTTGCTTGACTACTTACCGTCCTAAAACCAAAAATTTATAGGCAGAGTAGTTGCAATTTTTAAGGGACAAGTCTAATGTTGATGAAAAAGGCTCTAATGGAGACTCGCTTTTTATGAAGAAAACCCACTCTAATAAATCTGAACCACTCACATCGGATGATTATGAAGCTTGGTTTAATCAAGCCAATGCACTAGATGATTCAGGCCGCTATGAGGAGGCGATTGAATGTTTTGACAAGGCCTTGCAAATTAAACCCGATTATCACTTAGCTTGGAATAATCGCGGTATTGCGCTTAGAAAGTTAGGCCGCTTTGAGGATGCGATTGAAAGTTATGAAAAGGCTTTGCAAATTAAACAGGATTATCTTTTGGCTTGGAATAATCGTGGTACTTTGCTAGGAAAGTTAGGTCGTTTTGAGGAGGCGATTGAAAGTTTTGACCAGGTATTGAAAATCAAACCGGATAAACTGGATGCTTTGAGCAGTCGTGGTGCTGCGCTTTTTAAGTTAGATCGTTTTGAGGAAGCGATTGAGAGTTTTGATAAGGTGTTGCAAGTCAAACCAGATTTTCACGATATTTTGTACAATCGCGGTTATGCCCTTTTTAAATCAGGGCGTTTTGAAGAGGCGATTAAAAGTTATGAAAAGGTGTTGCAAATTAAACCGAATTATTACTTGGCTTGGAACAATCGCGGCCTTGTGTTTAGCCAGTTAGGCGACTTTGAGGAGGCGATTAAAAATTATGAGAAGGCGTTGCAAATCAAATCCGATTATCACGAGGCTTGGTACAATCGTGGCAATGCGTTTTTCAGCTTAGGCCATCCCAAGGATGCGATTGATAATTATGAGAAAGCTTTGCAAATCAAACAGGATTATCATGAGGCTTGGAACACTCGTGCCTATGCACTTTTTAAGTTAGGGCAGCATAAGGCAGCGATTGAAAGTTATGAGCAGGCGTTGAAAATAAAACAGGATTTATACGATGTTTGGAACAATCGCGGTTATGCTCTTAAACGATTAGGCCAGCCCAAGTCAGCGATTGAAAGTTATGAGCATGCGTTACAAGCCAAATCGAATTATCACGAGGCTTGGTACAATCGTGGCAATGCGTTTTTGAGCTTAGACAACTATGAGAAAGCGATTGAAAGTTATGAGAGGGCGTTGCAAATCAATCCCAATTATCACCAGGCTTGGAACAATCGCGGCATTGCGCTAGATGATTTAAAGCACTATGAGAAAGCGATTGAAAGTTATGAGAGGGCGTTACAAGCTAAACCGAATTATCACTTAGCTTGGAACAATCGCGGCATTGCGCTTAAAAAGTTAGGGCGCTTAGAAGAAGCGCTCTCAAGTTTTGAGAAGGCATTGCAAATCAAAGCCGATTACCCCTTGGCTCAAAACAATCAGCAAGCAATCATGGAAATGTTAGGCAGTCAATCAAAGTCGATTTTTTCGTTCCTCAAAAACTAACTGAATTGAGTCCAAGATTTATCTTGGACTCCAAAATATTCACTTCACATAAAACCTAACGATAGGCGTAGCCAAGCGTTTTTCAGAAGTAGGAACTCTCGCCTGTGCAATGTGCGTTCCCCGTTCGACGGGCCATAAAAAATGACGCTCATCAGAGGATGTGGTGCCAATCACTTTTCCGTCAACCAGCCATTCTATTAAGTCAGTTTCTTCTAACGGCGTATCAGACAGTCTCAACGCAAAAGCCTCATATTCGTCTGGAATACGCGGATCCCTCGCTAATTGTAAACCAGGAGTGGGTTGTTTTAAACGTAATGGTTGGCTCTCAATCGTTTGGTTTCCTTCCTCTGGTACTGTGCCCGCAATAAACCATTCCATTCTGCTCGGACAATCCCCTGTGGCGCGTTGCCCCGTTCCACGGCAAATGTTCACTTTGTGCAATTGTGGACTCAGGTACAAGGGTTGCGTTTCTTCATAACGGTTTAATTCGGCAAAGACGGCGCGTAAGACTAAAGCGGGACCAGAAGCACCAGAAACATTGGACATGGGTTGTTGATCTAAGTTGCCTAACCAGACACCCACTGTGTAACGGTGATTAAAGCCCACCGCCCAAGCGTCTCTATAATCAGTTGAGGTGCCGGTTTTGACGGCGGTTTGAATGGGAAAACGCAACAAGCTACTCCGCCCAAATTCTTTGCTCCGCGCCTCGGGATCAGAGAGGATGTCGGCAATAATAGAGGTGACTTCAGGTGTGAAAATTTGATGCTTTGAGGTATGCGGTGCATTGCGTAAGACTTTCAGGGGATGAATATCGCCTTGATTGGCTAAACTTGTGTAGGCTTGCACTAATTCAAAGAGGGTAACGCCGCCATTGCCGAGGGCTAAGCCATCACCATAATAATCAGAATGCGCCGTCAAACTTGATAAGCCTAGTTGACGTAAACGCTGCAAAAATGTGTCTGCTCCGACAAATTGAATGGTGCGAATAGCGGGAATGTTTAATGAGTTACCCAGGGCATCGCGCAGGCGTAGTGGTCCATAATAATGGTGGCTGTAATTACGAAAGCTGTGCATTCCTGTTCCTACCGCTTCCGCTAAGGGGGTGTCATGAATTAGTGTCGCCGCTGTCCAGCCTTTTTCTAGGGCTAAAGCATATAAAAACGGTTTTAGCGTTGAGCCGGGTTGGCGCGGTGTCAGGATGGCATCAATTTGGCTGCCGGTACTCACCCAAGCCAATATTTCCTGAGTTTGATGATCGACGACGAGCACTGCGCCATTCTTTACGTTTTTGCTGCGTAAAGTCTGCACTCGCTGCTCAAGTATTTTTTGGACAGTACGTTGTATGCTGGCATCAAGGGTAGTGTGCAAGCGTCCTTTGCTTTGTAAGTCTTGATAATTTTGTAACATGTAGATGACAAAATGTGTCGCTTGCACGGGTAAATTGGAATCTTTTAAATGCAGTGGGTTCGTTAAAATATTTTCATAATCAGCTTGTGTGATGAGTTTTGAGGCTAATAAACGTTTGCCAAGATGGGCAATGGGGGTTTCAATCGCTGTTGTACCTTTGCGTAAATCTAGGCGACTGGGCGAGCGCACTAATACAGCTAAGGCCATCATTTCTTTGATATTTAAGGTTTCTAAGTCGCGATCAAAATAATAACGTGCTGCTTGGACGACACCCCGCCGCTGACTGGCATAAGGTACTTGATTGAGATAGAATTCTAAGATGTCTGCTTTAGTAAAACGCGCTTCTAGTTGTCTCGCTTCAATATTTTCTAGCCAGCGTGACCAAAAAGTTCTTGATCGTCGATGCAAAATTCGCACGGTTTGTTCGGTGATGGTGCTGGCACCGCGCACGATTCGCAATGCTTTCAGATTTTGCCACATAGCCTGCAACCGGGCTTGCCAATCGGTGCCATTATGTTCATAAAAACGTTTATCTTCAGCCTCGATAAAAATCTGTTGTAAGATTTCGGGGATTTCGTGTAGTGGGACATAATCGTGGATATTCCAGTCATTTTGATAGGTGATGGAGAGCGGTGTTGCATGGCGATCAGTGATTTGAACTTTTTGCACGGTGCTGTCGTTCAGGGTTTTGGGGAGCGGTGCTAAATCGGTAATGGTTTTCCAAATGAGTATAGCACTGGCTAATAAAAGGGTTGTCCAGATGTATTTTTTGTGCATGATGTGTCCTTCGTGTATTGTTATGATGAGTGTGATATGATAACTGACAACACTTACTTCTGGTTGTCGTTTTAATGGAGCTTAACTTAAAATATGCGAAGATTTTCATCTTATGGTCCACTTGATAAAAAACTACATTATTATGTTCCCCGTCAAGAATTGATAGACAAGGCATTTCAAGAACTCTTGGGCGATGATCCTAACAAAGGTGGACATTTCATCACAGTCTGGGCACCTCGTCAAACGGGCAAAACCTGGATCATGCAACAAATCGTTTCAAGCATTCAGCAAGATACCGAGTTTGATGTCGTTTACCTCAGTTTGCAATTTCTTGATAAGGAGAGCGATGTCAATAGAGTGGCTCAACTCTTTGCCCAGGAATTGATGGAAAAGTTGAATTTAGAGAAACCTATCATAAATAGGTTAGATGATTTTCATCTTTTGTTCAAACGAGGAACCCTCTCCAAGCCTTTGATTTTGATTTTGGATGAGTTTGATGCCCTCGAACAAGCGGTTATCGCCCGGTTAGTCAGTGTTTTTCGTCATATTTATAATACTCGCTCTGTCCAGGCGAACATTTCCACGGCTGAAAAAGATTATCTGCTACATGGCATGGCTTTTATCGGAGTACGCGCCGTATTAGGTGTGGAAAATGTTAAGGGCTCACCTTTTAACGTCCAGCGCGGCGTACAGATTCCCAATTTGACTCACTCAGAGGTGATTTACCTATTTGACTGGTATATGCGAGAAAGTGGACAATCAATTGATTCCGAAGTTGTGGAACGTATTTGGTATGAATTTCAAGGACAACCCGGGCTCACTAACTGGTTTGGAGAATTGTTGACGGAAACTTATAATACTGCTCCCGATCAAGCGATTACGATGGCGCATTTTGAAGACGTTTATGCGGCAACCCTAAACTTGTTGCCCAATAACAATATTTTGAACCTCATCAGCAAGGCTAAACAAGAGCCTTACAAAGCTTATGTTTTGGAATTGTTCCAAACTGAAACGAAAGTCGATTTTGTCTATCATGATCCCATTATCAATTTTTTGTACATGAATGGAGTCGTTTCGATTGATCAAGTCAGCTTGAGTGAAAATTATGTCAAATTTCCTTGCCCTTATGTACAAAAGCAATTATTCAACTATTTTGCCAGAGAATTGTATCATAAAATAGACGGGTTACAGTCGCCATTTGAGGATTTGTCAGACACGATTACCGATAAAAGTCTAAACCTTCGTCGTTTGTTACTTAGATATGAGCAATATTTGCAAGCTAATCGAGAGCAAGTGTTGAAAGAGGCGCCCCGTCGTAAGAACGATTTACGAGTGTATGAAGCCGTCTTTCAATTTCATCTTTATCTCTACTTGGTTAGTTTTCTCCGTAACTATGAGGCACAAGTTTTTCCCGAATTTCCGACAGGTAATGGGCAAATTGATTTATTGATACGTTATGCTGGGCAATTGTTTGGTTTGGAGTTAAAAAGTTTCACCGATCAACGAAGCTATCGTAAAGCCCTGGAGCAGGCGGCAAAATATGGGCACCAGTTAGGTGTGACATCGATCGGGTTAGTCTTATTTATTGAAACGGTTGATGAGACAAATCGTCAACGGTTTGAGGTAGAATATACGGATACTAAAACGGGTGTGACTGTGCATCCACAGTTTGTGCAGACGGGCAGTGTTTTAAGCCGTTAAGCTAAGTAGAACGGATTAGCAAGTGTAGGGTCAATGCCATATCGTGTCGGGCAAGCTGACCCCAATTATTTACAGCGTTGGAACCCAAAAAGGGAGAAATTGATATGAGAAAGGTAAACGCCTCAGATTTTCAAATTAACTGCTTACAATTTTTGGAAGACGTTGCTAAAACAGGCGAAACCATTTTAATTACTCAAAATGGAATAGCCAGAACTCAATTAGCAGCCTACAAACCTAAAACCCTATTTGGAGCCTTCAAGGGTACTATAAACATTCACGGAGATATTATCTCACCAATCGAGACTCATTGGGAGGCACAACAGTGATTTTTTTATTGGATACTCACGTACTTATCTGGCTGCTTGAAGGTAGTGAGAAACTGGGTAAACAAGCACGAAAAATTATCGAGCAAGCTTTTGCGGAAGAGGCCGTTGCGGTTTCTGCTATTACTTTTTGGGAAATTGCTATGCTAGAACAGCGGCAACGCATTTCTTCATAAGTTAGTCTAGTATTCATTAATTGTCGATTTCAATTTTACATTATAAGCAGGGATAAGTCAAAATATGGCTTATATTGGATTTTTCCCTAAATAGTAGGTAGGAGTCCAAGATTTATCTTGGACATGTTATGGATAATCCCCCACCCTAAAACTCGAATAAACAAGGACAAAACAACATGCGCTATAAAACACTACTTTTACTACTATTAACATTATTAACCCTATCGGCTTGCAATGAACAAACGGTTAAACCCGTGACGTCGTCGACTAATCAGCGCGGCGAAACTATTAGGATACAGCCTAAACAAAGCCATCCCAATCAACGGATAGCTTTAATCATTGGTAACGGGGCTTATGCTAATAAAGAAGATGTGTTGCCCAACCCCCCCAATGATGCCGATGATATGGCAAAGGTGCTCAAGCAAGTGGGATTTGAGGTGATGCTCTTCAAAAATATTTCGCTGGAGGCGATGGAAAATGCGATTAAAGATTTTGGTGAGAAACTGAATAAAGGTGGCACCGGTTTGTTTTATTTCGCCGGGCATGGGGTGCAATATCAAGGAGATAATTATCTATTTCCCATTGGTGCCATGGGCTCTGTCAGTGCCGCCGAACATTTGCGTTATAAAACCGTGAATGTCAATTATATTTTAGGCACGATGGCGGCGGCTCGAAATAATTTGAATATCGTCATTTTGGATGCCTGCCGTAATAATCCTTTCGCTCGTTCATTGTTTAGCAAACGAGGCATGAAAAATCGAAATGGTTTAGCGTCGATGGAGGTCCCCAGTGGCACCTTGATTGCTTATGCCACTCGTCCCAACAAGACCGCTTTAGATGGTACTGGGGGACGTAATAGTCCTTATGTCAAATATCTCAAGCAAGAATTGCCTAAGCCGGGTTTATCCATTCTTGAGATGTTGACCAATGTGCGGGTGGCGGTGAAGAAGGCAACCAAAAATCGTCAAGCGCCCGGGTTTTATTCCGAGTTAGATAGAAAATTTTGTTTTGTGGCCCCCTGTGGACAATCCACTCTCTCACCCCCTGTCACCCTTGTTCCACCACCCCCAGTCACCCCTGTTCCACCCCCTGTTATCCCTCAGACACCTATTCGACCCACCACCAGTGCTGGCAAAGTTTTCCGTGATCGTTTGAAAGATGGCACAGAAGGGCCAGAAATGGTCTGGATACCGGCAGGTTCTTTTAGAATGGGCGATATTCAAGGCGGTGGTTATCGAAATGAGAGACCGGTCCATCGCGTGTCTATTACGCAACGGTTTGCCATGGGGCGTTATGAGGTGACGTTTGCTGAATATGATAAGTTTGCAGAAGCCACGGGTAGAGAAAAGCCCTCCGATTCCGGCTGGGGGCGTGGTAATCGTCCGGTGATTAATGTGTCTTGGCATGATGCTACTGCTTATGCTGAATGGTTAAGTGAGCAAACGGGTCAAACCTATCGCTTGCCTACTGAGGCGGAGTGGGAGTATGCCGCTCGGGCTGGGACAACAACTAAATATTGGTGGGGGAACCAAATAGGTAAAAATCGTGCTGCTTGTGATGCTTGTGGTAGCCGTTGGGATAATAAACAAACGGCACCAGTTGGCTCTTTCTCTCCTAATCAGTTTGGTATATATGATACTGCGGGGAATGTCTGGGAGTGGACCTGCTCTGAGTATGAAAGTAAATATAGTGGTCAAGAACAGCTTTGTGTAAAAAACATTAATAAAAACAGCCGTTTGTCATTGCGCGGCGGTTCGTGGTTCAACGGCACGTCGAGGATGCGTTCGGCTTACCGCAACGACTGGAGGCCGGCTAACCGCAGCGCCTTCTTGGGCTTCCGGGTCTCCAGGCTATAACCCTTTATTATTTATCACTTTTACTCTTTTGGT
>JALXAQ010000091.1 GCA_026991885.1 Thiotrichaceae bacterium | reverse complement strand
TGAGAGAACAATAATTTAAATTATTTTGTCTAATATTCATATATATTTATCTATAATTTTCTATAAAATTAGTGAATGTATTTAATAAATAAAAAAAAATGTAGAACATTTAGGGTGGATTACAGGATGCAAATTACCTGACAGGTATATTAGACTTGAATTTCAATAATCCAGCCCGACAGTGTTGCTAAAACCCCGCTTGTTTAGTATTATGAAAATTTGAAAGTATTAAAAAAGGACAAATCTATCTATTATTTTCACGCGATTTCTCGTGATAATATATTTACTATTATCAATACTACTCTTATCTCTCTATTATGCAGTCACACTATTTAGTGTACAAGCGATAATATTTTGACCACTGCGCTTAGTATTAAGGTTAAGGTAAAAAAAAACGGTAGGTGGTAGGTATTTTTTTTGTTGGACGGCCAATTAATAAATAAAAACAAAATACACATTAATTAATTTAATATTTATTATATAATCTAAGCAAACATAATTTAATTAGTTAGTTATGTTTTTTTTGATGGTATAGGAGTTAATTTGATTTCGGATTTGAATAAAGGAATATCAATATGCTTAGCAGGGGCATTGCCTGATACAAATAACCTTGGTGTGTCTGCATTATGCGCCTCTACTATCGCAGGTATTGTCAGGCGACTTTCTAACGCGAGACTGACCGTATTTGATTGTGGCAAAGGGGTTCGTTCGGCCACCTTCACGGATAATGGCCGCTCGTTTGAATATGAACTCTGCGGAGCAATTCATTCACGTCGCTTATACCGCAGGGAAAATCTGTGGAACATGCGGATGAGTGCTTGGTTTGGAGGACTTGGGAATCAGGGTGTACGTGCGATAGCACATGCCGATGCTGTGTTTGATATCAGTGGCGGCGATAGTTTTACCGATTTGTATGGAAGAAGGTGCTTCAATGGAGTGGCACTGCCCAAGCTGATCACACTCCAACAGCAACGGCCCCTGATCCTTCTTCCTCAGACATACGGTCCTTTCAAAAGTCCTCGTTGCAAACGAATTGCAGAACGTATAGTGCGTGGGGCAACAGCAGCCTGGGCGCGTGACGAACGAAGTTTTGTGGCGTTACGTGAATTGCTCGGAGATGCCTTTGACCCTAACCGCCATCATTCTGGCGTAGATGTAGCATTTTTGCTGCCCAAATTTAAACCGGTCAAGCCTCTCCCAGAACCCATTCTCCATTGGTTAAGTGCTGAACGGAAACGACCAACCATCGGTTTCAATATTAGCGGCCTGATTTATAACGACCCGAAAGCGGCAGTGCAACGTTATGGATTCCGCGCTGACTACAGACAGGTAGTCAAAGAATTTCTTCGTCGTGTCTTGGAAGAAACTGATGTACACATTTTGTTGATACCGCATGTGTTGGTTGAATTTGGGCATTACGAATCAGACCCAAGTGCAAATCAAGCGGTTGCAAACGAGTTACATGATATTGCCGATAAGCGGCTCGCAATCGTACCACCTGATTACGACCAATCCGAGATGAAATGGATAATTTCTCATTGTGATTGGTTTTGTGGTACCCGTATGCATGCGACGATAGCCGGTCTATCAACGGGTGTGCCAACTGCGGCCATTGCATATAGTATAAAAACGCAAGGCGTGTTTGAAACCTGTGGTCAGGGTGAACATGTGAAGGATCCCCGTCAGCTAAGCACAGACGAGATGGTGAATGGATTGTTTTTATCCTTTCAACAACGTGAATTGACGCGGTCACATTTGGCAGAACGTATTCAGAATGTAAAACAGCAAGCGGAACGCCAGATGGATCAAATTATTGCCACCAGTTTGGGAGAACAGGGTATTGATTGATATTTTGACGGAACCAGCGTGATGGGAGTCCGAGCGGAGATACTCAAAGGCGGGTCAATATTAACGGTCGGGCAGGTGATAGCCCAATTACTGATGTTTGTTCGCAACATCATTCTGGCGCGAATGCTCACCCCTGAAGACATGGGGATCGCAGCGACCTTTGCGATCACAATCTCATTGCTTGAAATGAGCAGCAACCTGGGGGTCGAAATGCTCCTGGTGCAGGCACCGGATGGGGATGACCCTCAGCTTCAGGCGGTGTCTCATCTTTTCCAAGTCTGCCGTGGTTTGTTGATGGGCGCGATAATTTTGGCCTTAGCCCCGATTATTGCGCGAATGTTTGATACCCCACAAGCTGTTTGGGCATTTCAATACGTAGCCATTGTACCGGTCCTTCAAGGATTTATGCATTTGGACTGGAAACGAGTGCAGCGCAACCTGACATTCATTCCGTCCGTGATTGTGGAAATAGCACCTCAAGCAATCATTACCCTGGCTGCTTGGCCTCTGGTGATTTGGTTAGGTGACTATTCTGCAATTCTGTGGTTGGTGATCATCCAGGCACTCATGATGTTGTTGGCTTCGCATATAGTTGCCAAACGGAATTATCAAGTAACCTGGAATCGCGTATCGGCCTCTCGTTTGTTGGCCTTTGGATGGCCACTCTTGATCAACGGATTACTGATGTTTGGAGTGTTTCAGGGAGATCGACTTATTGTGGGAACAGCCTATTCCATGGCAGAGCTTGGTGTTTTTTCGGTTGCTTTTGCTCTTGTTATGATGATTGCTATGACTCTCGCAAAACTGGCTTCCGCGTTGCTACTGCCGTTATTTTCCCGCGTACAGGCAGAACAGGAAACCTTACGTCGGTATTTCCGGCTAAGCGTACAAATTTTAGCTCTGATTGGTGGCCTGGTTGCGCTCCCATTGATCCTTATCGGTGGTGATCTGATTGTTATTATTTATGGTGAGCAATATACCTCAGCTACGGAATTTATCGCATGGATGGGAGTGCTGCTCGCAATACGCACATTCCGCCTGGGACCGACCCTCGCTGCCATGGCGAAAGGCGATACCAAGAACTCGATGATCGCAAATATGTTCAGAACAATCGGTGTATTGCTCGCTGTTGTAGCGGCTTGGTTGGCATTGCCCATTGCGTCAATTATTATTTGTGGTATTGTGGGAGAAATTTTGGCACTCATGGCGGCAGTATGGCGTCTTTTGCGTCTTCATGGAATGCCCGTTTCTGATTCCATCATTGCGCCAATTCTCGTCTCAAGCATATTTCTGATAGCGGGTATCGTCAATGTTTTTGGCGGGACTGAGGTTGGTATAGCCGTTCGGTTAGCTGTTTCTGCGATGCTTATTCTTGCCTTAATGATTATGGCCGTATTATTATTCAATTTGCCAAAGCCAGATACTACTACCCATAATTTTTTATGAGGATGTTATTCATGGATAAACAATCACTTAATTACAGCATCACACCTGAACAAGCTGCCAGTAAGCCCTATTTAAAGGCTTTCTCAGAAGAAATTATGCTAGGGAGTTTATTAAACCTCAAAGAACTTGAAAAATCTAGGATCAATCACCCTGATATATTGACGTATAAATCGAAGATGATTGGAGGGGGGGAGAAGGCGTATACTCATTATGCGGATTGGATTGATTTTTTGATAACCGACTATAGTCCACGTACCAGAGGCCTCAGTTTGGGTTCTGGTATAGGTCGTGTTGAAAAGTATCTTATAGAACAGGGGTTTTCTGAAAAGATAGAAACGATTGAGTTATGTGCAAATGTCAACAAAAAAATTCGCATAAATGATGCGATGATAAATGTACAACAAGGGGACCTCAACTTTATTCAATTAAGCCCAAATACCTATGATTTCATACTTTGTCATGGTGTACTTCACCATCTGATCAATCTGGAACATGTGCTTACTCAAATTAATAATGCATTAACGGAAGATGGTTTATTACTCATATACGAGTATGTTGGCGAAACACGTTGGCAATTCTCGAAAGATAGAATGGATATCTTGGATAAACACTTTCCAGAGGTTAGTTTTAATATACCACCCAGATGGAAAGTAGGAGGTTTTGAGTCAGTTAGATCAGGTGATTTACTTAACTTAATAAACACTTGTTTTTCTGAGAATTGTGAACGTTCTGTCTCCTATGGCGGGATATATTTTCCTTTCGTCACTTGTGCGAAAGCAAGTGATGATATACATATGAAGCGAGTGGTTGAGATTGACGAGGCTTTTTCAAAATCTGGAGAAATATCACCATGCTATCACATGGGACTCTATAGAAAAGGTAGTTTTTCTCCACCATTGGCCAAACCTTGGTCTGATGATAAAGTGAAATCTGAATTAGAGCCAGCTAAACCGTTTTCAGCCAAGTTGTCTCAACGAGTAAAAACATCATACTTAGGTGATGTCTTGAGAAAAATTAAGAATTTATCCTAGTGGATAATTAAATATCCTATATGTTTCTAACAATAGAACATCGGCATGAACTACGTTTTTGCAATTATACAAGATTGCTGAAGGCCATGTATCGTGTTCACCGATTACGATCACTTGTTATTCGTCTCGTACTTTTTTTTGAAGAAAGTGAATTATTATCAGGCACTCTGCGAGAGTTATTACAGCACCACCATGGTGTTTGTGTTGGTGCATACTCTTATGGTGCCTGTATGGAACCAGGAGCATGGCCTGCTGGTGTGACGGTCGGGCGCTATGTTTCTGTTGGTCTAAATGTACAAGTTTTTCTACGAAATCATCCAATGAAGTGCTTATCTATGCACCCATTTTTTTACAATAGTGCATTGGGTTTTCTCCACGAAGATACTATTTCGTCAGGAACTCTTGAGATCGGCCATGATGCTTGGATTGGTGCAAATACAATCATTACGCCAGGGTGCCGCCGTATCGGAGTTGGAGCGGTCGTGGGTGCTTCTAGTGTTGTCACCAAGGATGTGCCAGATTTAGCTATTGTGGGGGGGAATCCTGCTCGACTTATCCGCTATCGTTTCAATGAGGAAATCTGTCATCTAATTATGGAGAGTCAATGGTGGGAGCACTCTGTTGATGAGTGTGTTGCTCAGATGCCCTCGATGCTTCGTTCGCTTGATGATGGAGGCAGCACCTTGCACCCTTTTTTGCAAGGTGCCGTGCAAAAGGAAGGGAGACATACCGTTGAGAATTGAGGATATTCGTGATGTTGCAGAACGCCAGCTTTGTTGTGGGTGTGGCATCTGTGCTTTTATCAATTCTGATAGCATCACTATGGTGGATGATCTCCACCAAGGGCGCCGTCCGTTAGTGATGGAGACTGGTGAGGCAAACGCCGAACTAGAGAAGACTGCGTTACGTGTTTGTCCCGGTGTCAATTTGGGGCATGACTCTGATCTGAATGATCCAACGCTGATTAGTACGCTTGTTTCAGACTGGGGGCCAGTACGAGAAGTATGGGAGGGCTTTGCGTCTGATTCTGAATTGCGCTATGCGGGTTCCAGCGGTGGGGTGGCGAGCGCACTTGCCCTCTATGGTATCGAAGGTGGAAAGAGGCATGGAGTGTTACACACAGCCGCTCGTTCAGATGTACCTTATCTCAACCACACAGTGTTGAGCACAACTCGGCATGAGATACTGAGTGCAACTGGGTCGCGTTATGCGCCAGCAAGCCCTTGTGATGGGTTGCAGAAGATTGTTGATGCCCCCGCCCCCTGTGTTTTTATTGGAAAGCCATGCGATGTCGCGGCTGTACAAAAGGCGCGTAAATGCCGCCCCGATCTTGATGAAAAGATCGGATTGACAATCGCAATCTTCTGTGCTGGTACTCCGACTACAGCCGGTACCCTAGCATTACTGGAAAAATTTGGAGTGACCGATCCGGCTCGCCTTCAAAGCATTCGGTATCGTGGTAATGGATGGCCTGGTCGAGCACATGTTGTGTTTGAGAACGCAGAAGGTCAGCAGGAGGAGAGTTCAATGACATACGCGACCTCCTGGGGTGATATCCTCACCGACTATCAGCAGTGGCGTTGTAATATTTGTGCAGACCATACGGGTGAATTTGCTGATATTGCCGTTGGCGATCCATGGTACAGAGAAATATCATCAGATGATCCAGGACGCTCTCTCGTACTCGCTCGCACCGAACTCGGTCGTCAATTTATGAATGAAGCCATGGCAAATGGGTATCTGACTATGGAACGGGGGGCAGCAGAAATCCTGCCCGCTTCTCAGCCCAATCTTCTTAAAACCAGGGGGGCAGTGTGGGGGCGTCTGCTTGCTCTGCGTCTGGTGGGGGTAGCTGTTCCGAAGATGCGTGGTATGCCGCTATTCCATATATGGTTAAAGCATTTATCGTTTCGTCAAAAAATTCAATCGTTGTTAGGTACCATTCGGCGGGTTTGTCGTCGTCGATTATGGCATCGTCATCCCGTGAAGCGGTTTGAATAAACAGTAGGAATGTTTTATGTCTGAACGCATAATGTCAGAGAGTTTTGGTGGCGGTATATGGGCTGATCACACCACGATACACCCGGTTGGATTGCTGTTGGTGTTGATTTGCGGTTTTGCTTTACTGATTATACCTCGACGCCAGGCTATCTGGCCAATACTCATAATGGCATGTTTCGTGGCAACAGCGCAGCGTGTCGTGATTTTCACCCTCGACTTTAATATGTTGCGGCTCATGGTGTTGTTTGGCTTCATACGTTTGTTTCTTCGGAAGGAGTTATCCTTTCAGTGGCTGCCTTTAGACAAGGTTTTAATCGCCTTAGCTGTCGCTAAGACCCTTATCCATACAGTACAGACAGGTTCTGCCTCAACCTTGGTCTTTGAGCTGGGCGAGTCATTCGATACGATAGGCTTGTATTTCCTGTTCCGATGCTTGATCCGCACATGGAAAGATGTGGAACAGGTTGCAATGGCGTTTATCTTCATAAGTATACCTCTCGCTGTGTTTTTTCTGAATGAGCATCTCACTCGAGAAAACTTGTTTTCGGCATTTGGGGGGGTACCTGAGTACACTATGATGCGCCAAGGTCGGTTGCGGTGCCAAGGCGCATTCCCGCATCCAATCATTGCAGGCGCTTTCTGGGCTGCCGTAATGCCATTAATGGCTGCCACTTTGTGGGGGGGACTCACTAAAGGAATATGGGTATTGCTAGGCTTAGTCAGTGCGAGCTGGATTGTGATTGCCACTGCGTCCAGTACGCCTGTTTTCGCAGTCCTTATAGGCATATTGGGTGGTGCGATGTTTATCTTTCGTGAGCATATGAAGGTAATTCGTTGGGGAATATTATTCACCTTAATCGGATTACACATGGTCATGAAAGCACCTGTTTGGCACTTGATCGCTCGTGTCAGTGCGGTAGGTGGTTCTACAGCCTATTTTCGATTCGCCATAATCGACGGTGCTGTCAATAATGTCCGTGAATGGTGGCTCCTTGGCACCCCGTCTACAGCACACTGGTTTTGGGGGGCACAGGATATAACAAATCAGTTTGTTCTGATGGGGGTGCGCGGTGGTATGTTGACCCTTATCCTCTTCGTTATTGGTATCGCCCTGGCTTTCCGCGGTGTCGGGCGCATTTGGCGCAGCGAGATTGATAATAATGCTCATCTTGCGTTGGCTTGGGGGTTTGGTGCTGCCTTGTTGGTGCATTGTGCCAATTTTATTGGTGTTTCGTATTTTGGTGGTCAGATCACGATGGTGTGGTACTTGTTGCTGGCGATGATCGCAAGTATGGAGGTTGCCACTGAAAGGAAGAGTGCTCTTGAAACCTCTCATGATAAAAACTTGATGCCTGTTTATGGCAGGATTAATGGTGTCTGATATATTGACAAAGTACTATACAACACGAATTTGTAAGTACTTTATAAATAAAAAAATTTTTGTAACGACTCAGGGCAACCACAAGGGATTGCCCCTACGTATGAATATTTAGTCACTCGACTAATGAATATTATTGTTTCCGAGGCAATCCTTTATGGTTGCCCTGAGTCGTTACAATTTTTTTACATCAAGTGTTTGGAGCAATCTTATTTTTATGATAAAAATTATACTGTTTTTATTGGATTTAGCGAGTTTCATTTTGACCCCTTTGGTAGCTGGTATTGCAGCGTTGCAATCAAGAATGGGGGCTGAAAGATTTCCTTTCACATTTAAAATGTGGGATGCTTTTGGTGTATCTCCAATACGTCACCATTACTATCAGCCGGTATTTAATGTCAACCATCTTCCTGAAGATATATGGGAGCATGCAGATCCATTGCTTGGCATTAACCTGAATATTGAAAAACAATTATCTTTACTGAGCTCATTTATCTACCAAAAAGAACTTGCAGATATTCCAATAGGTAAATCATCAAATGCCTCATCTATTTTTTATCATAATAATTCTAAGTTTGGGCCTGCCGATGCCGAAATACTTTACAATGTTGTCAGACATTTTAAACCAACAAGAGTAATAGAGATCGGAGCGGGATATTCAAGCCGTCTGGTGAAAATCGCATTAGACATTAACAGGAATGAAGGTGTCGTGGCAAAACATAGCTGCATAGAGCCTTATGAAAATCCTTGGCTTTCGGAGTTAGGAATTGATGAGATCATCCGTGAAAGGGTGGAAGATGTTAATTTGGTAAAATTTGATGAGTTAAAACAAAATGACATTTTATTTATAGATTCATCCCATGTATTGAGGACTGGCGGTGATGTTTTTACGGAGTACTTACATATCATTCCCAAGTTGAATCCAGGTGTATTAGTGCATATTCACGACATTTTTCTTCCTTATGAATATCCACAAAAATGGATTGTAAACGAGAGGCGATTCTGGACTGAGCAATATCTGTTGCAAGCTTTTCTTGCCTTTAATTCCGATTTTGAAGTGTTGTTATCTGTGAACTATCTTGCAAAACACTATCAGAATGAGCTCTCTGCTGCTTGTCCTGTTTTTGGGCGACTTAGGAATGGACACGGCTCATTTTGGATAAGAAGAAAATAATTTCATTTTTTATTTTTTATATAATAATATGATTTTTCAACAGAATACGGCAACAACTGAACTTTCGATTGTCATCATCAGTTTTAACACCAATCAGATGACATGCGCGTCTCTGCGCTCTCTCTTCAAAGAGACGCAACAAGACAGTTTTGAAGTCATTGTCGTTGATAATGCTTCTACAGATGGTTCTGCTGAAGCGATTGCTCAGGAGTTTCCTCAAATCAGGCTTTTTGCCTGCGATGAAAATCATGGATTTGCAGCCGCCAATAATATGGCTGTTTCTCAGGCCCGAGGTCGTTGGATTTTGCTGCTCAACCCTGATACTTTGGTACTCGATGGTGCCATTGATAAACTCGTTGCCTTTGCCAAAGAGCATTCTGAAGCGACTATATTCGGTGGGCGGACACGCTTCGCTAATGGCGATTTGAATCCAACCTCCTGTTGGGGCCGTCCAACACCATGGAGTGCTTTTTGCCGAGGCATAGGACTTGCTACGATATTTAAGGATAGCCGTCTATTTGATCCAGAAGCACTTGGTGGCTGGGCACGGGATTCCGTGCGCGAGGTTGATATTGTGACCGGTTGTTTTTTTCTCATTCGTAAGAATGATTGGGATAGCTTGAACGGTTTTGATCCAAAGTTTTTTATGTATGCTGAAGAGGCTGATCTTTGCTTTCGAGCGAAAAAGCATGGAATGAAGTGTCTGGTCTGTCCTGATGCGGAGATTGTTCATTATGGTGGGGCATCCGAAAAGGTTTTCGCTGATAAAATGATACGTCTCTTTCGAGCCAAAGCGCAACTATTTGTTCAGCACTGGAATCCGTGGGCAGCACGTTTTGGTATATATACTTTGGACCTTTGGGCGTTATCACGTATGTTGGGCTTTGGTGTCATTCGCTTCTTCAATTCATCCGCTGTAGAAAGTTATCAGTGCTGGTCTGAGATTTGGCAAAGGCGAACTGAGTGGCACATCAATCTGGCTTCTGATAGGGACTCCTTAGTTAGCAAAAACAGGGTACCCAAGCCCTGCTCTGAAACGGGAGGAATTATTTAAAACATGTTGTCCACCCTAATAATAATCAGTGGCATATTGGTTGGAACCCTTGCCGCCTATTTATTCCCCCATATTATACGAAAGGTTGAAGAGGCAAAATTACGCCAAGATTGCCGTGAGCAACGGACCCTTGTTCTTACCTATGATGATGGTCCTGGGGAAAATATCACGCCACGCTTGCTTGAATTACTTGATTCTTATCAAGTGAGTGCGACATTCTTTTTGCTTGGAATGCGTGTGCAAAAATACCCTAAATTTGTTAATCGTCTTGCAGAAGCGGGTCATGAGTTGGGCACTCATGGGCAATCTCACCTGAATGCCTGGAAGGTTTGGCCATGGGAGGCGCTGAACGATATTAAAATGGGTTATCGAACGCTTGGTGATGCTGTTTCGGCAGATTCCCCCTTTCGTCCTCCCTATGGCAAGTTAGTACTGCCCACTTGGTGGGCACTTCGATTGCGTAGAGCCCCTATTGGCTGGTGGACTGTTGATTCAGGTGATACAAACGCCCTGTTACCTCAGTCTGATGAAGTTGTAAAAAAAGTGAAATCCGCCGGAGGGGGGGTTGTGTTGCTACACGATTTTGACCGTCAGGGTAATCAGGCTGCTGTTCGAGCGGACTTTGTGCTTGAGACAACGGCCGCGCTTTTAGAGGCGGCTTTGGTGGAAAACTGGAAAGTTCTACCCTTAGGTCGTTTACTTCGCTAACAGGGGAATATTATGGTAAAGAGCGCACCAAAATTACTTGCAATATCCTCAGGAGGAGGGCATTGGGTAGAGATGTTGCGTCTACGCCCTGCATTTGCGCGATTTAATGTTACCTATGTGACTGTGAGTAATGACTATGCTGCGGATGTACCCGGAGAGTGTTTTCGTTCAATCAGTGATGCCACACGATGGAATAAAGTAAAACTTATGCTTGTTGCAGGGCAGATTATATGGCGTATATTGTATGAGCGTCCTGATGTGGTGATTTCTACCGGTGCGGCACCCGGGTACTTTGCGTTACGTTTCGGTAAGCTCATTGGTGCCAGAACGGTCTGGCTCGATAGTATCGCTAATGTAGAGGAACTCTCGATGGCCGGGCAGATGGCTGGTCGTTATGCAGATATGTGGTTGACCCAGTGGCCTCATTTGGCACGAGAAGGTGGACCTGAGTATTTTGGGGCTGTTATATGATTTTTGTGACGGTTGGTGCACAGATACCGTTTGATCGGCTGATCAGGGTGGTAGACCAGTGGGCAGCCCGTAACGGTCGTGACGATGTTTTTGCACAAATTGGAGAAGGGGCCTGGTGCCCTGAGTATATTGAGTGGAGAGCAATGCTGAGTCCAATCGACTTCCGTGAGCGAATGAGGGAAGCGGATATCATTGTGGCGCATGCGGGGACAGGTTCTATTTTTTCAGCATTGGAACTCGGTAAACCTATTCTGGTTATGCCCCGACGTGCTGTTCTTAATGAGACACGTAATGAACATCAGCTTGCGACGGCTCAACGTTTTTGTGCGAGTAGAAATGTTACAGTCGCCATGGACGAGTCAGAATTGCTTGAGCGATTGGAGCATTTGCAAGAGGTGGCACTTACCGAACGTATTGGTCCTTATGCGTCGAAACAACTTTTGATGAAATTACAAACATTTTTGAACGAGGTTTAGGAGGTTTCTGATGCAAGGGATTGAGACTCAATCCACAGGTATGATTTCGGTTATCGTGCCGGCGCATAACGAAGAAACCGTCATTGTTCAGTGCTTAGAATCACTATTGGATGGAGCACAGCCCCGTGAACTTGAGATAATCGTTTCGTGTAATGGATGTACCGATAACACGGCCCAAATAGCCCGTGGGTTTGGAGCACCTGTTCGTGTGCTTGAGACGGATAAGGCTTCCAAGATCGTCGCTTTAAACGCTGGCGATGAAGTGGCTTGTTCCTCACTGAGGTTCTATATTGACGCTGATGTTGTTATTGGTTTCGATTCTATTCGTCAGATGGCGGTTGCGCTTGAGCGAGGTGATGGTTTGGTGGCTTATCCTGAATTGCGTATGGACTTTGACAATGCTAGGAACTGGTTGGTATGGGCATATTACAAGGTTTGGACACAGTTACCCTACAATCGTACTGGTGTGGGAACGGGTGTTTATGCTTTATCGCGAGAAGGGCGTAGACGCTTCTCTGTATTTCCTGATGTGATTGCGGATGATGGATTTGTGCGAGCCTTGTTTCAAGCTGATGAGAGAATCCGCGTCAAGGGTGCCTATTCAAGCGTGAAGCCGCCCGCTAATTTGCGGAGCCTGATAAAGATCAATACCCGTTCCAGACTTGGTGGGTATCAGTTACTTGACCAATTTCCTGATATGCCAGTTCTTGATGCTAAGTCATTTAGGGAAATATTGGGATTTTTGATGAAGTCTCCCCTACTATGGTTATGTATGCCTGTTTACGTTTTTGTTAATTGGTTTACCCGCTTGCGGGCACGAAAACAATACAAGTCGGTCAAGCCGTTTCACTGGGAACGCGATGAGTCTAGTCGTGTTAATAAGAGTCAATAATTAAGTATGGGGGGCAACACAAACTCGTTGCCCTACATTCAAAATGTGTACAAGGGAGATTTGATGACAAACAAGAGAGTTAGTTGGATAGATGCCGCTAAAGGAATTGGTATTATTTTAGTCGTATATGGTCATGTTGCTAGAGGTGTGTTTAATGCTGGTTTATATCAAGAGCAGCAGCTAAAAATATACCATTTGATAGACAATATTATCTATAGCTTTCATATGCCATTGTTCTTTTTTCTGTCAGGTCTTTTTTTTCTAAGAAGCTTTAATAAAAGAGGACCGAGACTGATTCTGAATAAAATTGATACGATCTTTTATCCATATTTAATATGGTCTATTATTTACGGTCTTATGGAAATAGCTCTATCCCAATATACTAATGGGAATACATCCTTTGGGGATTTGATTGGTATTTTGTGGCTGCCAATAATAGCCCATTTTTGGTTTTTATACGCTCTTTTGCTTATTTTTATTTTTAACACGGTTATTTTTATCTTCTTAGAACGTTATTTTAAATCTTTAAATATACCTTTTATAGTTTTTTGTATAGGGCTTTTTCTTTTTCTAATAAAACAATATCTGCCAACAGACTACTTTTTTATACGAGCGGTTTCATATAATTATATTTATTTTAGTTTCGGTATTTTGTATAGGAGTGTTTTAGATGGAAGACATCATAGTATTTCTTTGACGCTTGGTTTATTGGTTATTTTCAGCCTCTTTGAGTATTTGGTTTATTATGCTGCAACACTGCCATCTGGTAGTGCTCTTATAAAAATAATAATTACTTTCAGTGGTATGTTAACCGTTATCTTTGTTTGTCAAAATATACGTGGAACAATAAGTAAATTTCTATCATTGCTCGGGATGTATTCAATGGAAATATATATAATACATGTCATTTTCACCAGTGGAATACGTATCGTTCTGCAAAAAATATTTAATGTTGTCAACACTGATATACATTTAGTCTTGGGGACGTTGCTTGGTCTTATATTTCCGATTCTTTTTGTTAAAATTGCACGCTCGATTAAGTTAGAGTTTCTGTTTAAGCCTCCTCGTATTATTTCAGTCGATAAAATTGAATCTAAGCCATAACAATGTGCTGCACCTGGCCGTTATTCAGCAGCGAGCATTGGTTGCCTTCACTTTTTAGCGAGTGCAGGAGGGGGGAAATTTCCGCCTCCCTGCACTCGCTCTATCAGTTACTCGCTTTCCTACTCCATCGTTTTTCCCCCACTTGTGTCGAGATTATGCACAAACCTAAAGGTAAAATATCAATACTCATACCCGCCCATAACGAAGAAAAGGTCATTGCTAAATTATTGGATTCACTTATCTCTGGGGTGAAATTAAATATATTTCAGATAGTTGTCGTTTGTAATGCTTGTGAGGATGCGACCGCTAGCGTGGTAAAAGGATATAATGGTGTAACATGTCTTGAAACCAATATTAGAGGTAAAGCAAATGCTTTAAATTTAGGGGACAAAAAAGCCAAATATTTTCCTCGTTTTTATGTTGATGCAGACATTGTTATTGATACAAACTCCATTCTAAAACTAAGAGACTATTTAGAAAATAATGACTATTTGGCCGTCTCTCCAATGCCAAGTATCAATTGCGAAAATTCGAGTTGGCCCGTTAGGTGGTTTTACGATGTGTGGATGAACTTGCCTTATCTTAGGCAGGGTATTGTTGGGGCAGGTGTATATGCATTATCCAAAAAAGGGCGGGAGATGTTTGTCGATTTTCCAGATATTATCAATGATGATGGCTATGTTCGAGCACTGATTGAGCCGGGTAGAAGAACTTCCCTGGAATCAAGTGTTTCTCATGTGAACGCTCCAAGAGATGTCAGAAGCCTGATTCTAATAAAAACGAGGTCAAGGATGGGGAATAAACAACTAAGGGTTCAATTTCCAAGACTCAATTATAATGCCCCAAAAACCTATTTCTCAGGATTTTTTAATTTGCTTCGTTCTCCCCATCTTTATCATAAGATACCATTGTATTTTGGGTTAAATTTATATATACGTTATAAAGTGAGTAGAATATTGCATAAAACAGGTTATAGTAAGGAGTGGCAGCGTGATGAGTCGACGAGGTAAAAAAGTCGTTTTAATGGTTGCTTCTTTTGGTGGACACTGGGTTCAATTAAGGCGCTTAGAGCCTGCCTTTTCGGACTACAAGTTGATATATGTGACGACGGAGAAAAGTTGCCAGTCAGAATTGGATAATTGTGGCTTTTATGTGGTGACGGATGCCGCTTTGGATAGTAAGTTGAAAATGATACGCATGGCACTAGAAGTTTTCTTTGTGGTACTGAAAACTCGACCATCTGTGGTGGTTTCTACAGGTGCAGCCCCTGGATTTTTTTCGCTTGTGTTTGGACGGATGTTGGGTGCCCGAACTATATGGGTAGACAGTATTGCTAATGTACCGCATATGTCTGTATCAGGATTAAAAGTTCGCCGCTTTGCCTCACTTTGGCTGACTCAATGGGAACATTTGGCTAAAAAGAACGGCCCTTATTATAGGGGCAAGGTACTATGATTTTCGTTACTGTAGGCACTCAATTCCCTTTTGATCGACTCATTAAAGGGGTGGATTCTTGGGTTGATAGCAATCAATCTGCGGAGGTGGTTGCTCAAATTTGTCATTCGGCGTACTTGCCCAAGCGTATTGTGTTCTATGATTTTCTGGGTGCAAAGGAGTTTGATGAGAAATTTAAAGAGGCGGAATTCATCGTTTCTCACGCTGGGATGGGGAATATTCTAAAAGCCTTTGATTATCGGAAACCGATAATTATTATGCCGAGACGCACAGAATTTGGTGAACATCGCAACGATCATCAAATTGATAGTTCAAAGTATTTTGAATCAATTGATGGAATTGAGGTTGTTAATTCTGACCAAGAATTGCAAAATGCTTTATCGAAATTGACGAGTCAGCAAAAAATCGACTTTCCTGAAAGGAATGATAGTTGCGAATTAGAAAAATTGATCGATAATATTCGGTCATTTTTGCGTGAGGGGTAATCTTGTCTAAATTATATCGTTTAATATTTTTGAGCTTTGCTATTGTGGTGCTGTCGGTGACTTTGTTTTTGTGGGGCGGGCATATTTTTATTGGTGATTCTTTTTTGCCTTTTCGCCTGTTTGCCTATTTTTTGCCTTGGGCATTGCTTTTTTTATTGCCGGTTTGCATTTATACTTTTTTTAGCAAGCAGTGGATATTATTCGTTCTTTCCCTGTTTCCGGTGTTATACATTTTTTATGTTTATAGGCCACTTTTTTTGCCTCAGTCTGCCTTTGTTCCAAAAAGGTCTGCTCTTTTTCATGTATTAAGTTATAACGTGATGACATGGAATGAGGATAAGGTAGGGGTAGTGGATACGATTTTTCAACAAAATGCAGATATCGTCTTATTACAGGAGATCAACCAAAGGGTAGCCCATTATGTGAGGGAACAGTTAGTTGATAAGCCTGATTCTAGTTTGCGTTTTTTTTCTTATAAGGCGAATAAAGCACTTGCCATCGCGAGTCGCTATCCGCTGGTACCTGCGAAGTTGGAAAAGGCGCCTGTGTCGGCACAGATTATCAAAACAGTGACGCCCAATGGTATTGTCAATTTAATTAACGTGAATACTCCACGGGGGGTGAGTCGATATGAGGCGCATTGGAATGCTATTGTGGCGTATGTTGAGGCGGTGAATTCTTTGGAGGGGCCGTTAATTTTATCCGGCGATTTTAATACGACTTCTCAGTCGCGCAGTTATGCGTTAGTAAGGTTAAAGAATGCCCATTGGGAGGCGGGTTGGAGTTTTGGTTTTAATTTTCCATCGCCGGCGCGTAAGTTGGGTGCCATTATGCCGTTTGTTCGGATTGATCATATTTTTTATAGTAAGCATTTTGTTGCTGTAGAGGCGGGCACGCTTCCAGTCACGGGGGGCTCTGATCATTATCCCATTTTTGCGGTTTTGGCTCGTCCAAGATAAATCTGGCCGACTCCTTTTATATCTTATGATTTGTTTTGTGCCTCATCTAAACAACTTTTTAAGCGTTGTGCAGTCGTTTCAACTTGTTCTCCGAGATAAGAGGCGGCTTCTCCTGGTAGTTTATGGATTTCTATTCCTTGAGCGGCCAAATTGGCTAATCCTAAGCTCGAATCTTGCATTTGTTTGGATAGTCCTTCTGTTACCAATAGGGTTATGCGTTCTGGATATTCTTTGGGTTTGTACTGTCTGACTGTGTTTATATGGGCATCCATCCTTTGTTGTTGGATTTGTTGTTCTTGGGGGATGTTATTTTGAGCCAACACCTTTCCCATCGCTTTTTTCGCTTTGTCAAATAGATAGGGTAACAGTTTAGTGGGTGTCAGTTGGGGGACTGTTTTCCAGTGGTGTTTGAGTCTGGCTTTCCAGTGGTGTAGTGTTTTATAGATTGGTTGGGCGTTGTTGCAGAAATTCAAAAAAAATGAAACGAGCTGTTGGAAATACGTTATGAAATTAAATCGTTGATGCGTCTGGTAATCCAAGTGCTGTCAGACGATTAAGAACAACACAACGGACAAAAGCTTCAACGGCTTGGCTTTCAAACAGACGAGCTTTGAGTTGATCTCCAAACAAGGTTTTTATTCTAAACATAGCCGTTTCAGCCAAAGAACGTCGATGATAAGCACTTTCTTGTTTCCAGATTTGGCGTCCTTTTTCTGTAACGATTCTAACAACCTGATTGCGTGCTGAAATTTCTGGATGTTGAGAGTCTTCAGTTCTTTCTACAGCATCTTTTCTAGGAGGAATCACCGGTTCTGCTTCTTGTTCCAGTATTTGTTGATAACATTCAAAGCTATCATAAGCACTATCTGCCGAAACTTGAGTAATAGATTCATCAACTTGTTCTAACAACTCTCCAAGCACTTGACTATCTTTTATGTCATTGGTTGTTACAGTAGAAGCAACGATCTCTTGAGTACTTTCATCTATTCCTAAATGCAACTTCCGCCAAGTTCGTCTTTTATCGTATCCATGTTGACGTACTTTCCATTCTCCTTCACCAAAAACCTTTAAACCTGTCGAATCAATAACAACATGCCGTGAATCCGTTGGAATCAAAGAGGGAATTTCAACACGCAATTTGGCCTGACGACGACTTAAAGTCGTATAATCTGGCACTTTTATTGGTAATCCCATTAGCTCAACGAGTGAACAAAGCAAACCTTCGGTCGCTCGCAATGGTAATTGAAAAATTACTTTGAGACTTAAAGCACATAGAATAGCAACATCAGAATAAGTAGGTGGAGCACCACGATCATCAATTATTGAGACTAAATGCCAAGCCTTTATGACTTCTTCATCAAACCATAAAGTTAGGCTACCTCGTTTAACGAGAGCTTCATTGTATTCTTTCCAATTTCTGACTTTGTAACGTTGTTTTTTCATCTCTTAGGTTTAGGTTTAGGTTTAGGTTTGGCGTAGTATAACCTTTATTTTTGATTTCTGCAACAACGCCGATTGGTTGTGTCAATTGTGTGATTTTTTTTAGGAGCACTGTGTCTATTAATATTAAGACTGCTACTACGATGTAGGCTATTAAACGCTTCTGGTTGATGACGATGTTTTCTTGCACGCTTGGGTGTTGTCCCAGCACGGCTTCGATTTCGCCCAATTCAATCCGAAATCCACGAATTTTGATTTGATTGTCTATGCGACCCAAATATTCAATGTTGCCATCAGATAGATAGCGTGCTAAGTCTCCGGTTTTGTAGAGGCGGTTGTTATCAGAGAAAGTATATAGATTTGTAAATCTGGAATGGGTTTTCCAATGAGACTCTTTGGGTTGTTTTGATCGGCTAATGTCAATGGTCGATAGGTGACATGTACTGTTGTTTCTGTGATGCCGTACATATTCTGACACGCAGTCAGATGGCTTGGTTGCCCAGATACCGTGAGAGTGCTGGCTGCCTGGCTTTTAGCCGTTGGACCTTGTGCTGCGTGATTTTCCGTCTTGGCCTTGCTTCCTGGAGGTAAAAGTGGACCTCCTTATGGCTTCGACTGCCACACCGATTCAGCGGTGGGCTTGACAGCCCTAGAAGGAGGGGGGATACTGACTTGGATGTGATTGGATTTCCTATCGGTCTCTAGTTCTAGTTCTACCTCCTATCTACCTACCTTGCGCTTTTGTCATTCCGACCAGCGGGAGGAATCTTTGGCCGCCTTCAAGATCCCTCCTGAAGGTCCCTCCTGTTGTCGGGAGGATGACAGAAAATGAAATTATGGATTAAATATATATGATGATTAAATATATAAGTGATCTCAACGATAAGGAAAAAAGCAATTCTGCCAGTCTTATGAAAATGGCAGCAGAACCACAACACTATACCGGCATTGTCCCTCCGCTCTGCCTTAGCTCAACATTTATTAAGGAACCGAGTACGGGTGAATCTAAGTTTTTTTATACCCGATCCAATAATCCGAATTTTTCATTATTAGAAAAACAACTCGCTCAGCTACATAGCGGAAAAAAAGCCTTGGTTTATTCGACCGGCATGGCCGCTATATCCGCGACTCTTTTCGGTCTTGCGCCACGCGCCATTGTTGCAGCGCAGGAACTTTTTTGTACGACAAATTCATGCCTGAAAGATTATAAAAATCTAACGGGGTGTCATTTAAAATTCATGGATATTAGTGCTATCGAGAAAGTCGTTGAAACTTTACAGATGATGCCCAAACCACGGATGTTATATTGCGAAATTATATCCAATCCCAGTACCTCCAAAATCGTCAATATACCGGCATTATCCTCTCAGATTCACAAAAAAGTACGAGATTGTCTCATTGTTGTGGATAACACCTGGCTATCTCCGGCTCTGTATCGACCGTTAGAGCCATTGAAAGATCAGACATCTAGTGCGGACATTGTGATTGAATCTGGTACCAAATATCTTAGTGGTGATGGCAGTGTCTTATTGGGTGCGGTTATTGTCGGAAAACACTTGTCTAAAAAAATAGAAGGGGCGCTTTATCACTGGCGCTCGGTTCATGGAAGTGTACCTTCTCCGCTGTCATGTTGGATGATCTCAAAATCTTTGGAAAGCCTTCACATTCGCATGGCACATATTTGCAGAACGGCGCTTGATGTCGCTAGATTTCTAGAAGAAAAGCTTAGTTTTATTACCCGAGTGTTGTACCCGGGACTGAGTAGCCATCCGCATCATCATTTGGCGCAAACGCTATTTGATGGAAAAGCAGGAGGGATTGTGTTTTTTCATGTCGCAATAAGCTTTTCTTCTGATAAAAAATCTGAAAAAAAGGCCCTTTTGAAGCCCTTATTTCAGCAGATGGAAAATATTATATATGCGACTTCTTATGGCAGTACACATTCTCTGATTGAACCTTACTGGCAGCATGGTAACTCTCGACACTATGAGCCAAACTCTACAAATATACCAGAACGAGAGGGGGCTTGGCTTAGACTTTATGTCGGTTTGCTTTCTCCAAAAGAGGTGATTTATGGCTTACTGTCCGGCTTTGCTAAAAGTTTTTCTAAACCGATTGGAACGCCTATTAGTGCATTTTTTCCCAAAATTGGAGTGATAAAGTTTGTTTTTGCTCCCAAGATTCTTGAGCCTACTATTAGGCTAGGAGATATCTTGGTGCATCAAGGGATGTCCAAGATGCAATTCTATGATGTTTTGGAGGAACCTCGGCAAGCGGAAGGTGAAAATGGGGCAACAATACTGACAGTGCGTGTATCTGGAAATCCACGCCCTAAAATGAATCTCGATATTCTTTCTTCAGGCAGCTTACGCATTTAGGAGTCCAAACTTTAAGTTTGGACTAAGGAGCAATCTATTAGTACCTAAATATGTGATCTTAGGTGATAAAATGTGGTCATAAAGTACATAAAAAAAACACTTGACACTCCTTTCTGTTTTGCTTTTATAAAATAAAATCTGCGTCGGGCCAGATCAAACACTGTGATTTGATCTCGAAGTGAGCCTGAACACTGCTGAGTTTTGATGGAAATACCGGGGGCTAACCGGGAATTAACGCACGGGGACAAGACGGCTCTGCCGTGAGAGTGCTGGCTGCCTGGCTTTTAGCCGCTGGACCTTGTGCGGCGTGATTTTCCGTCTTGGCCTTGCTTCCTGGAGGTAAATGAGGTAAAGTGGACCTCCTTATGGCTCGGTCGACTGCCACGCCGATTCAGCGGTGGGCTTGACAGCCCTAAAAGGAGGGGGGGATACTGAGTTGGGTGTGGTTGGATTTCCTATCTTTCTTTCATATTTACTCATTCATGGCAAGGGAACTAGCAAATGATAGAAGTCGTATTAGACATTGAGACTGCCGATCCGGATGATTTTTTTTGTTTGCTTTTTTTAGCGGGCCACCCACGGGTACATTTGAAGGCCGTCACCATTACTCCAGGTGGTGCCGACCAAGTGGGTCTGATCCGATGGGGATTAAATGCAATCGGAAAAAAAGATATTCCCATTGGTGTAGGTAAAACCAAGCCTAATAAACAGTATGTTTCTTCTTGGCATTATCATGCATTTGGTCATATCCCACCATCTGAACAATCACAACCCGCTATAGAGGTACTATTAGAGCATTGCGATGAAAACACCGTTTTTGTCGAGGGGGCACCATTAAAGAACATCGGTGCAGTCTTAGAACTAAAACATTTTCGTCTTGGTACTGCCGTGATCATGGGTGGGTTTGCTGGCGAAAGCATTGTGCCACCTGAACAGTTGCCTGAGCAATGGAAAGGGATAAGCAAGTACCCTAGCTGGAACGTTGGTGGTGCCTGTGGGGCAACGACACGATTATTAGCTAGTCAAAAGATAAAAAAGCGTTTCTTTGTTTCTAAAAACGTAACACACCAGGTGATATACGATTATGCAATGCATGAACATCTTAAACCTTTTATTCATAATAACCAAGCATTGGAACTGATCTGGAAAGGGATGAATCATTACCTAATGAAACACCCTGAGGGTAAAAAAGTCCATGACTTACTTGCAGCAGCTTGTGCCGTTGATCCTCGGATTTGCCAATTTAAGGAAGTTGATATATTTTATGAAAAAAATGGCATAAAAGGAAAAAATATCCCGCATTGGGGGGCAAGAGAGGCCCATGATACCAATACTTTTATTAGCATTAATTACGATCCCGCACTATTTTTAGCTGCTTTAGAGTACCAGTAGTGAAATAAAGTGATCGTCTGACAAAACAAATCATAAAATATGGGCAAGTTCCAGTATTACATGCTCCAGGTGGATTTAAAGATTTTGTATTTGCCGAATTGTGATATTGGAGCCTCACAGGGCAACCACAAGGGATTGCCCCTACAAACAATGATTTACTGTCGCGTTCCTTTATATCTTATGATTTGTTTTGTGCCTCATCTAAACAACTTTTTAAGCGTTGTGCAGTCGTTTCAACTTGTTCTCCGAGATAAGAGGCGGCTTCTCCTGGTAGTTTATGGATTTCTATTCCCTGAGCGGCCAAATTGGCTAATCCTAAGCTCGAATCTTGCATTTGTTTGGATAGTCCTTCGGATGTTATTTTGAGTCAACACCTTTCCCATCGCTTTTTTCGCTTTATCAAAGAGATAGGGTAACAGCTTAGTGGGTGTCAGTTGGGGGACGGTTTTCCAGTGGTGTTTGAGTCTGGCTTTCCAGTGGTGTAGTGTTTTATAGATTGGTTGTGTCAATTGTGTGATTTTTTTTAGGAGCACTGTGTCTATTAATATTAAGACTGCTACTTTTTGGCGTTATGACTGTCGTATCGGGGGCGGGCAGTGCTGCATTGTCTATTTTTCCATTGGGGGTTAACGGCATCGCTTCTATCTGAACAAAGGTGTTTGGTATCATGTAATCGGGTATTTTGTCTTTGAGAA
>JALXAQ010000090.1 GCA_026991885.1 Thiotrichaceae bacterium | reverse complement strand
TGTTTTTTTCTGTCTCATTTTTCATTCAAAAAAAAAGCGAACTTCGCATGACGAGGCTCGCTTTTGTTCCACAAAAGTCAAAATCTTTAACTACAGGGATTTTTTTTTAGCAGGGATAAGTCAAAACATTTATCTACTGAGATTATAGAAATCCTATTTTTTTAAAAAATAGGATTTCTTTGAAAGTCTGTCGTTTAGTGTTTTGGCTAATCCCTGCTAATATATAATCCCTGTCGTTTAATGTTTTGATTATAGCGTCACATATCTAAAAATATGAAAAAATCAAAGACTAAGACTAATAATCACTCTTCTTGGCTTCATCCCTCACAATGGAAGACGGGCAATGAGACGAAGCTCGAAGAAGGCTTGATCATCAATGATCATTATGAGTTAGAAAAAAAAGTGGGTCAGGGTAGCATGGGAGAGGTTTGGAAAGCCGTTGACTTGATTCAAAAGGCGGGTGATGCACGCGATTGCCATGTCGCTCTCAAGTTTTTAAGTCAAGATTTCAAGCAACATCCTGACGCCCTAAAAGTACTCGTGCGTGAATTTCACCGCTATAAAAAGCTCAATCATCCTAATATTGTCAAAGCCTATGGTTTAGATCGCTTTGAAAGTACCTGTTTTCTCGTGATGGAATTTTTAAAGGGGATGTCATTAAAGGATTTTATTAAAAATCACCCAAATGGCTTGTCCCTCAAAAAGGCTGAGCCGATCATTAAAGAGATGGCGCATGCACTCGCATACGCTCATAAAGAAGGTCTCGCCCATTTAGATTTCAAACCGGGTAATGTGTTTTATGATACCGAATCCAAGCAGACGAAAGTGATAGATTTTGGGATTGCACAACCACTAGAACAGTCGGATCGGGAGAAAACTAGGTATGATGTAAAAGATTTGGGGGCATTAACAGAGGCTTATGCCAGTTGTGAAATGTTGCGAGGTTTAGACCCCTCACCGCGTGATGACATTTATGGCTTAGCTTGTGTGACTTATGGGTTATTGTCAGGAAAACACCCTTTTAATAGAAAAAACGCGATCACGGCTCAATCTGAAAAGCTCTCTCTCAAACCGATTAAAGGTTTAAACCGTCAACAAAATAAGGCACTCTTGCGTGCTTTAGCTTTTGAAGGGGCTGATAGAACACCGACGGTTGATGATTTTTTAGCTGAACTTTTTCCAGAAAAAAAGAAACATCCCTTTTTTCTCCTGCTGCTGCTCATAGTGGCTGGTTTTGCAGCATGGTATTATTTTGATAGAGTCAAACAACAATCAGAGGATATTAACAAAGATGGGAGGCCGCCAACTACGCTCGAACAAAAACCGTGTGAAGACACTACCATTATTGCACTCTTAAAAAAAGCTGAGGAATACATGCTAAAGGAGGATTATATTTACCCGCCTGGAGAAAATGCCCTTGAAAAATCTCAAAAAGTCTTGAAACTTTGTCCTAACAATGAACAAGCGAAAAAGATTTTGGCTCAACTGGCAGACTATTATGAAAAAAGAGCGCAATCTAAACTAGATAAAGGCTATATGGGTGCCTGTCTCGATAATATTAAAAATGGTTTGCGAGCCGTACCCGATCATAGTGGTTTAGTGGCTTTAAAGGCTCGTTGTCAATAACGAGTTAGCGGCAACCATAAAGGATTGCCCCTACAATATTTGACTCGTACTTTGTCAATGATGTAATGTAGGGTGCGTCTTACGCACCCAGACGCTCAAAAGGTGCGTAGGACGCACTCTACCTTAATACTTATCGGAAAAACGACACATATATAAAATGAAAAAGAAAAAACCTTGGTATCGTGAACTATTTGTCTGGTTACTCATTCTCTTTCCCGCATCTGCCGTTATTGGTGGCATGTTTACCATTTATCTTGCTATCGCGTCAAATGATGGTTTAGTCGTCGATGATTACTACAAACAAGGCTTAGAAATTAATCGCACGTTGGCGCGTGAAAAAGCCGCAGCGCATCACGGTTTAGAAGCGACTTTGCATTTTAATCATCAAATGATCTATTTGTCTCTCAACGCCAATCCTGATTACAAATTGCCTCATCAAATCATCATCCATTTTAATCATCATACCCGTTCAGGTTTCGATCAAAGTGTCCCATTGGAGCGTATCAGTGATAATGGCTACCAAGCTCCATTACCAGATTTAATCGTCGGTACTTGGACAGTACAAGTGACTGGGGATGATTGGCGATTGTTAAAATCTGTGCATTTGCCGATGACAAAACAGGAGTCCAAGATTTATCTTGGACCAAAATTATGACAGAATTAACCTTATTTTCTGCTTTTCTGGCAGGGCTATTAGGATCAGCGCACTGTATTGGCATGTGTGGTGGCATTGTTGGATTATTGACCCTGAATTTATCAGACAATGTCCGTCAATCATTCTTTCGCTTATTGCCTTATCTATTCACTTATAATTTAGGGCGCATCGCTAGTTATACCCTTGCCGGCATATTCGCTGGTTTTTTAGGTGCCCAATTCGCGCAATGGTTGCCGCTGGATCATCCCCGTATGATAGCCATGTGGGTATCAGGATTATTTATGATTGCTTTGGGATTATATATAGGCGCGTGGTGGCAAGCTTTGGCTCAAGTGGAAAAATCGGGCGCATATTTGTGGCGCAAAATTGAACCATTCGGGCGACGCTTTATTCCTGTTAAACATCCCTTACAAGCACTTGGACTCGGATTAGTCTGGGGATGGCTGCCCTGTGGATTAGTTTATAGTATCTTAGCTTTTTCCTTGGCATCGGCTAATGCTTGGCAAGGTGGATTGTTAATGCTGTTTTTTGGTTTAGGGACATTACCCATGTTGCTCGTCATAGGGGCAACGGCGCAAAGTTTGACGCGATTTTTCCATAAATTGATTGTTCGTAGAACAGCGGGCGCGATAATTATTTTATTGGGATTGTTTATATTGTTGAGTCCCTATTTGCAAAATAATGTTGCTATATCTACAGAATATCATTGTCATTAGACTTGTCCGTGAAGTCAAAATAAAAACAAGACCTGCCAGGTCTTGTTTTGACTTTTTATTTACGGACATGTAGGGGCAATCCTTTATGGTTGCCCTCGATACTTAATGGCATTTTTGCTCCGCCTCCTCCCAATGAACTGATGATAACTGAATTAACATTACTATCCGCTTTTCTGGCAGGCTTCTTAGGCTCAGTACATTGTATTGGCATGTGTGGCGGCATTGTTGGGGCATTAACGATGAGCTTACCAAATCATGTACGTCATTCTCATTTTCGCTTATTTTCCTTCTTATTTATTTATAATTTAGGGCGCATCACCACTTATACCCTTGCGGGCACCTTAAGTGGTTTTCTAGGTGCCCAATTTGTACAATATTTACCACTAGAGAATCCCCGCATGATAGCCATCTGGGTTTCCAGTTTTTTTATGATTGCCTTGGGATTATATATAGGCGCCTGGTGGCAAGTTTTAACCCTATTGGAAAAACTAGGGGCCAAATTATGGCAACAAATTGAACCCTTCGGGCGGCAGTTTCTCCCCGTCAAACATCCATTACAAGCACTGGGGCTTGGTATAGTCTGGGGATGGTTGCCATGTGGATTAGTTTATAGCGTTTTAGCTTTTTCTCTGTCATCGGCGAACGCTTGGCAGGGAGGATTATTAATGTTATCTTTTGGCTTAGGCACTTTACCCATGTTATTGACGATTGGGGCGACAGCGCATTGGTTGACGCGATTAGTTCAACAGAAAATTGTTCGTCAGCTTGCAGGGGCAATGATTATTTTATTTGGTTTATACATAGCTAGCTTATGATATTCAACTATTTTTTCATCAAGAATTTCATTAAAGCCAAAAAAAATCCCGTTGAATTGGCAAAAATGAGCCAACTATCCACCGTTAAAATCAAGGGGTTTTTCAGAGAAAAAGATTTATTTTTGAGTGATGATATGAATTGGCATGGTGCAGGGGTTATCATCGACAAAAAAGATGAATTTTATGTGATTTTGACCAATTTACATGTCATCGGATTCTGGCAAATCTATGATTCTGATCTGTTGACACCTGAAATTAATGAATATAGCTTAGATATTCAAACAGTGAATGCCAATGATTGGGTGATCGTTCATAAAATTTTGGTGAATGCCAAATTGAAAGATTTTGCTTTAATCTATGTTAAAACAGCGACTGATTATCCACTATTGCCATTAAGTCGCCAAAAACCTCAACAAGGCATGAAAGTCTATGCGATGGGACATCCTTCTGGGCTCAATTTTACATTTACATCGGGCGTGATTTCAGCCATGAGGAAAACTCGCTCTGATTTAGAGGTGCCTTATCAATTGATACAAACAGATACGGTACTGAATCCGGGAAATTCAGGCGGACCATTGATTGATGAAAAGGGACAATTGCTTGGCATCGTCGTCTCGAAAATGAGTGACAAATGTGGGCTTAATTTTGCGATACCGGCTCAAGAAATCATCGCAAGCTTTGAGCATGAAGAATTTGTTGAATTTCCTTTGGTGCCGGCTCAAATTGGCTTGTTTGTTGAGCAGCTTAAACAAGGCTTGCATCACTAATTTACTTTGTTTACCTTGTTTACTTCCTTACTTCGTCTGACGGTTGGCTCTGATGACACGGATTAAAATCAAAACCTTAACGACAGGGATTTTTTTTTAGCAGGGATAAATCAAAACATTCGGTTTGCAGAAGAAAAATTGGCGGCTCGTATTGGTTTTGACTTATCCCTTCTTAAATTACCGCTCATTGAAACGCCATAAAAAAAATCCTATTACTTAGAAGAATTAACACATTGTAGATTCAATTGCAAGAAATGACTATAGACACCAACTTACCTTGGCATAACACAAACTGGCAACAAATGTTGCGCCGCTGGCAACAAGACCGTTTACCACATGCCTTACTGCTCACCGGCCCACAAGGAATGGGTAAGACACTGTTTGCAAAACGTTTTTCACAAACACTGCTTTGTGAACAACCCTTGGCAGAGGGACAAATCTGTGGACAATGTAAACCCTGCCACCTGCTCCGTGCCGACACTCACCCAGATTTATTCCAAATATTACCCGTTCAAGCAGGCAAACAAATTACAGTTGCTCAGATACGAAACTTAATTCAAATTTCTGGCATGACTACCCATTATGGGCATTATAAAATCGTCACAATTAACCCCGCTGAGGCTATGAATCGCAACGCCGCTAACAGTTTATTAAAACTATTAGAAGAGCCCCCACCTAAAACAATAATCATGCTAATCAGCCATCAACCCATGGCATTATTACCAACCATTCGTAGTCGCTGTCAACGACTTGAATTTAGTCGCCCAGATCGCAAATTGGTAAAAAGCTGGCTGCGTACTCGTTCTAACAAAAGAGAGGATGAACTTCAACTCTTGCTCAATCTCACAGCCCAAGCACCTCTCGCAGCGCTCGCTTTAGCAGAAACCGATGGCATAGCACAGCGGCAAACCTTATTTGATAATTTGATCAATTTGCCGACAACTGATCCTGTCCATATTGCCGAAATATGGAGTAAAATGGAGCCAGTGCAAGTCTTGCAATGGATGCTGAGTTGGACGATGGATATTATTCGCTATGCCAGCACTAGACAAACACAATATCTTATTAACCAAGATCATCAACAAAGCCTGCAACGCTTGGCTGGACAATTAAACTTGCACGCATTATTTGATTTATTAGATTTAATACAATCGACTTATCAGTTACTGATTGGAAATGCTAACATTAAACCGCAAGGATTATTTGAATCCATTGCTATTGCTTGGCTTGAACTGAGGAGAACTTAATGATAACAAAACGATCAGGTGGCAGCAAACGTAATATGCTCAACCTGGAAATCACAGATAATAATATGTTATATGACCATTATTTGCCCTTTTTAAAACGAGGTGGCTTGTTCATTAAGACGACCAAAACCTATAATTTAGGCGACGAAATATTCGTCTTACTCATTTGGAAAACTGAAGGAAAACAAACACCTATTACAGGTCATGTCGCATGGATTAATCCCCAAGGGGCACATGGCAGACGTCCGCCTGGCATTGGTGTGCATTTAAGTGACAAGTATCGAGCTATCCGCAAAAAAATCGAAACCACACTGGCCACATTACCTACTGGCGATAAACCTACTCATACGATGTAAATAATTATGTTAGTTGATTCACACTGTCATTTAGATTTAATTGTCGGCAGTCACCCCGACACCCTTGTCGCAGACGCTCAAACTCAAGGTGTGAATTATTTTTTAAGTGTCTCGATTGATCTTGAACATTTTCCCACCCTGTTAGGGATTGCACAGCGTATGGATAACGTATTTGCCTCAGTCGGCATTCACCCCAATACCTCAAACGATGTTGACGTAAAAACGCTCACTGCTTTGGCAGATGATCCTAATATTATTGCGATTGGAGAAACGGGATTAGATTATTTTCGCAACGATGGCGCAGGGCAAGAACAACGCTTTCGTACTCATATTCAAACGGCTAAAGAGACAAATAAACCTTTGATTATCCATAGCCGCGATGCACCTAAAGAGACGATACGGATTTTGCGTGAAGAAAATGCGGCGACTATCGGCGGGATTATGCACTGTTTTGTCGAAGAGTGGGAAATGGCACAACAAGCGATGGAAATGGGATTTTATATATCATTTTCTGGCATTGTCACCTTTAAAAATGCCAAAACGGTGCAAACAGTGGCAAAACAAGTGCCTTTAGATCGTATGCTAGTAGAAACCGATGCCCCGTATTTAGCCCCCGTGCCACATCGCGGCAAAACGAATAAACCCGCTTATGTTAGGCATGTTGCTGAATTTATTGCGGATTTACGGGGAGAGACTTTTGAGACGATAGCAGGTGTGACGACGAAGAATTTTTTTCGGTTATTTAAAACTCAGGGCAACCATAAAGGATTGCCCCTACAATAATATTCATTAGTCTAGTCGAGTGACTAAATATTCATACGTAGGGGCAATCCCTTGTGGCTGCCCTGAGTAGTTACAAAAAAAAATAAAAAAAAAGGCTTGCATTTTTTTTCAATCTCATTATAATACACAGCCATCAATCAGGGTCGTTAGCTCAGCTGGTAGAGCATCGGACTTTTAATCCGGTGGTCGTGCGTTCGAACCGCACACGACCCACTATTTTTTCCCTCTCTCCCCACTAAGAAAGTTTCACTTGTTCAACGATTGCCAGTCCAAAGCTAAAGCTTTGGACTCCAACAGTTGGAATCCAAAGCTTTAGCTTTGGACACGAGGAAACTCCATGAAATACATCAATATAGGCAGTGCCAGCCTCAATCAAACCCCCCTAGACTGGCAAAACAACCAAAAAAACATTATCGCAGCTATCAAAGCCGCCCGTGCCAACAAGGTCAGCATTTTATGCCTACCAGAACTCTGCATCAGCGGATATGGTTGCGAAGATGCCTTTTTAGCCCCGGGTACCTTGGCACAATCGCAGCGCGTTTTGCATCAAATAGCGCCACAAACTAAAAACATTATTGTCGCTGTGGGCTTACCCTTGTTATATCAAAATCGCGTCTATAACACTGTCTGCCTACTCGTTGATGGTGCGATCTGTGGCTTTGTTGCCAAACGCTTTTTAGCAAGTGATGGCATCCACTATGAGCCTCGTTGGTTTCACCCCTGGCCTCAAAATGTCCACGTCGAAATCGACTTGAATGGGCAAACTTATCCCATAGGCGACATTTATTTTAACTGTGGCGGCGTGCGTATCGGATTTGAAATCTGTGAAGAAGCTTGGGTTGCCAATCGCCCCGGCATCAAATTAGCCGAAAAAGGTGTCGATATTATTCTCAACCCCAGTGCCAGCCATTTTGCCTTTGACAAGCATAGAATTCGTAAACGTTTTGTGCGAGAAGGCGCACGGGCATTTAGCGTCAGCTATATTTATACTAATTTACTCGGCAACGAAGCGGGGCGTGCGATTTATGACGGTGACGCGATGATTGCCAGCGGCGAACAATTATTAGCGAGCAGTAAACGTTTTAGTTTTGCCGACTATCAACTGATCAATGCCTTAGTCGATGTCGATTTAACCCGCATGTCACAAGCCCGTACCAGCGACTGGGTACCCAAATTAGACAGCCGCATTGAAGTCCCCTTTGACTATCCACAACTCCCCCCCTCCCAAAATGTACCAAGCATGCCAATGTGGGAACATAGCCCACATATTAAAGAAGAAGAATTTAGTCACGCCGTCAGCCTGGGTTTATTTGATTATCTCCGCAAAAGCCACTCTCAAGGCTTTGTCCTCTCCCTCAGTGGTGGTGCAGACTCATCTGCTATTGCATGTTTAGTCCGTTTAATGGTTGAATTAGGCGTAGCCGAACTCGGTACCCAGGGCTTTTGTGCCAAAATCAGGCAAAAATCTTTAGCAACTGTCAACAACATCGTACAATCATTACTCACCTGCGTTTATCAAGCGACTGAAAATTCAAGTCAAACTACCCAACAAGCGGCAAAAACCCTAGCACATAGCCTTGGTGCTCAGTATTTAGAATTGAATATTAACGAACTGGTAAAAGGCTATATTGATTTAGTATCGGGCGCTATTGACAAAAAACTCAATTGGCAAGCGCATGATATTGCCCTACAAAACATACAAGCCCGTGCTCGCTCTCCAGGCGTTTGGTTGATCGCTAATCTCCGCAACGCACTTTTATTGGCAACCAGTAATCGCTCCGAAGCGGCGCAAGGTTATGCGACGATGGATGGTGATACCAGTGGCGGTTTAAGTCCCATAGCGGGCATAGATAAAGATTTTTTACGGCACTGGCTGCGTTGGTTAGAAGGTCCTATTCCGGCTCTGTCACTGATTAATCAACAATCCCCCACAGCCGAATTACGTCCAAAAGAGATGGCGCAAACCGATGAAGAGGATTTAATGCCCTATCCATTATTGAATGTCATTGAAAAAGCCGCGATTCGTGATCGCCAAACGCCTTATGAGATTTTTTGTTTGCTACGACTTCAATATAATCAATATGATGATAATCAATTACTGATATGGATTGAACGGTTTTTCAAGCTATGGACACGCAACCAGTGGAAACGTGAACGCTTTGCGCCAAGTTTTCATTTAGACGATGAAAGTCTTGATCCAAAGACGTGGTGTCGGTTTCCAATACTGTCGGGTGGATATGTGGAAGAATTGGCTCAGATGAGAGAACGAGTTAAACAAGAGAAGGGTTGATCTTTAGTTTTCATACCATTTATCATGTGGTGACTGTTTGTGGCAGGCGATACATTGTGTATAGTGCCAAGAATTGTCACAGCTTGGACAATGGGCGTGAGTCTTAAATGTATCAAATGTGGTCAAACATTTTTCACATGCCCAATAGGGTTTGCCGTCTGGCTGCCAGCCGCAAATAGGACAGCGTATCCGCTGTTGCTTTTTTTTCGTTGCTTTTTCAGATTGAATGACTTTGCTCATAAACGGAAGGCTTAAGCTGCCCATTAACAAAGTCCAGATTTTCATTTTTAATTTTCTCCTAAAAATTCGACGCTAATCATGGGGTTGTAGGGGCAATCCCTTGTGGTTGCCCTTGGTATAGTTTTATTCGTTGTCTGCCATTAGCTGTACTCCTTATAATAGTATGGACTTCATAACAGCGTTTTGCAAATTTAAGGGGCACTATATGCGACACTCAATAACGCTATTAAGTGCCATCTTAATCTTAATTTTTGCCCCCTCCCTCATGGCTCAAATAGCAGAAGAGGGAGAAAAGCCATATTTTGACTTCGCTACCAAAAAGTTGCACCTGCCAGCCGTCGAAGTTTCTCCCCTGGGCACTTATGTAGTGAGCATGAAACTGGTTAAATCTGAACCCATCACCTTTGAATTGCTCACCGTAAAAGCCGTGAGAGGGAAAGCTATAGCGCATTACTCACTAGAAAATGGCATCTTGAATATTCCGTCGATTCAGGTGGATAATGAGATTTACGCTGTCGAATTGGTGTGGGAGAGGGAAGTCACTGAAGTGATGCGCTTTAGGTTGACCTACATCATCCCTACTAGCGAACTACTAGAAACGCCTCCTTATCCGACAGATGCACAACTGCGGCAAATTCATCAAAACCAAGCAGTAACATTTAAGGGTATCACTTATCCCATTTCTGACCAGGTAACGGAGTCTTATGGAGAAAGATTCTATTTTGCCAAATATGGCAGATTTCGTGGGGGTGCTTATGGCGTATATATTCCCCAAGAGTACGATGGCATCAAACCTTTACCCTTGATCGTGGCTTCTCATGGGGCAGGGATTATGGGACCACGAGAGTTGCAAAATTGGATTGCTTTTGCAGAAAAATATGGATTCATCGTTGTGACACCCTCATATCTCGTTGCGACAAATGAAGTGTTCGAGACGCAGCTTGACGTTTTTATACATTGGGATGAAGAAATGCGTATGACTGAATATATCATGGCAACGGTTGTCAATGCCTTGAAAGTCGATAAAGCAAACATCTTAGGGACCGGTTTCAGTGGCGGCAGCTATTCAAGCTACCTATTTATGATGAATTATCCCGAATATTTTACCGCGCTTTGCATACGTTCGCCTAATTATAGTGATGAATATCAAATTGATTTCGACACCGAAAAATGGAAAAAACGCCCGATTTATATTTTTTGGGGCGAAAATGATCTAGAAATTGTCAAAGATGAAGAAGGGCCTGAATTGTTGAATTATCTACAAAGTGGTTTGAACCTGATTTCAGAATATAATAATAGAACAGAGCCAAATTCGTTTATCAGCAAAAATGGTCTGTTTAAATGGGATATTTTACCGAATAGTGGGCATGATCACCATGCCGATTTGACCTCAGAGTGGTTTATAAATGATGTGGTCAATGCACCATAGGAGTCTCTACCATGAATTGGGGATGTATCATCACAAATGGCTGTGTGAAATGGGAAAATTTGCACAGCGAGTCTTTTTCTCTCGAAGTCAACCTGATATTATCAGCCGATCAAGGCACAAAAGTCCCAATCATGGGAAGAACAGGCGCGGGGAAAAGTATGCTACTCAGCTTGATGGCAGGGCTGAAATGGCCCACAGCCGGCGAAGTGCTCTGGGTGTTTCCAGATCAAGAAAAAGTGCAATGGTCACAGACACAACTACCCTCTTCTCAAAAACGGCTCGAATTACGCCAAAATCGCTTTGGTTTTGCTTTTCAGAACAGTAGCTTGCTCCCGCATTTGACTGTGCAGGATAATTTGACCTATCCACTGGAATTAAAAGGCATATCGACAACAGAGGCGCGTCGCACGGTCAAAGAGACTTTAAACGATATGCTATTAAAAGCAGAAAAACCAGAAATAGATAAACTCTTGCAACGTTTTCCTCACGAAATTTCCGCTGGAGAATACCAGCGTGTGACTTTGGCACAAGCGGTTGCTCATAATCCAAACGTCTTGTTTGCGGACGATCTGACTGCCCACCTTGATCTAGCAAGCCGTCGTCAGATCATAAGTGTACTGAATAAATGGCTCACCCAAGATGGCTGGAAAGGCAAGAGAATGTTAGTTTGGGTCACTCATCATCAAAATGATCCGCAGTTATATGGGGCAAAAAAATTCTTGAGCGTCAAACACGAAAATGCTCAGAAGGCTCGTTGTGACTGGGAAAAGACTAGGGGTGGGCTGATATAGCAAGCAAAAAAATGGAGATATATTCATCAATGGCAATCTATAAAAACGCATGGTGGAAATTAGCACGACGTGAATACCGTCTCAATAAAAATTTTTTTAGGGCTAAATGCCCGGGCGGATGCGATTTTCGCTGGTTGACTTTTCTATTGGCTGGGGTACTTTGCATGGCCTTACTGTTGCTGAATACGGCGTTGCTATGGCCTTATGCTTTGGTTTTCGGTATTTTTATACTTTTAGTGCTGTGGGTCAATATTGGTAGCCTCATTGCTCATCGACGACATCGCTATGGGATTCTTTTAGCTAAAGGAATGCCCAGCAGTGAAATCTATTTAATGGTATCATTCCAAATGTTTTTGGTGACATTGGTGAGCATTGTTGTCGCATTATTTGTTTTCTTGGGAATCCAGTACGCCATACTTGATCGACTCCTCTTCGATTGGCGCTCTCTATTAATTTGGCCTGTAGGTATTTTAGTCACGATGGGGATAGCCGCGCTACATCTCCGCCTTATGCCACTGCGGCGCGATACGGCTCCTTGGGAACTTTTGCAGTGAGTACAACGAATAAAAGGATAAACAAAATGCAATATCCCTTAACTGAAAAAATAGGCCAACCAGAATTGCTGGTGGGGCGTGAAAAAGAATTTCGTCAATTTCAAAAATGGTTGGACAAAATACCTGACAAATTGTCCAAATCCCGCGTCATCCTAGCCCGTCGAAAAAGCGGGAAAACGGTGTTTGTGCAACGGATATTCAACCAATTGTGGACTGAAAATGGGGTGACTATTCCCTTTTTTTTTGATGTGGCTGATACTAAAATTTGGTATCCGACTTTGGCTATTAAGTACTACCGTGCCTTTGCCTCACAGTATATTTCATTTTTGGAAAGGGATGAAAAATTGGTTAACAAACAACTTTCTCTTGAAGATATCAGGAAATATGGGAAGGCCAATGCCATTGGCGAGTTTGTAGATGATGTTGATTTCCTGCTTCAAAATAAAGAAGTCGGCGGCAGTCACGATTTAATGTGGGATACAGCCTGCTCAGCTCCACATCGCTTTGCCAATTTTTATGAAAAGCGGTTTTTGGTCATAATAGATGAATTTCAAAATTTCACTCGGTATGTTTATCCCGATCCACTTTATCAAACGGCGCCGATTGAAACGCTGGCGGGCAGTTTTCACTCCCTTTCTGAGTCAAAAATTGCGCCCATGCTTGTCACCGGCTCTTATGTCGGCTGGCTGCTTTTGGTGATTCGTCAATATTTAGAGGCGGGACGACTCAAGCAAATACGCTTTTCACCCTACCTCACTCAAGAGGAAGGTTTACAAGCCGTTTATAAATATGCCCAATTTTACAATGAACCAATTACTAACGAAACAGCCGTTCAAATTAACGAGTTGTGCATGTCCGATCCTTTTTTCATTTCCTGTGTGATTCAAAATGAACTGGAAAATCAAGAATTAACCACCCGTTCAGGGGTTATCGAACGGGTGAATTATGAAATTTCGGACCGACGCTCTGAAATGTCAGAAACTTGGAATGAGTACCTTCAATTGACCTTGAAACGGATCAATGATAGACATGCAAAAAACATGCTATTACATCTCTCAAAACATGCCGACCGTTATTGGACACCGCGTGATCTCAAGGCGGCATTGTCTTTGCCGTTGGAACTCAATCAAATTCAAGAGAAATTGCTCATCCTGTCTGAAGCGGATATGATTGAGCAAGGCGTAGCGGATATTGATTTTAGAGGTTTACAGGATGGCACGCTCAATTTGATTTTGCGAAACCGTTTTGAAAAAGAAATCAAGGAAAGTGCCAGCGGGCCAAATTTGAAACGGGAGTTTGAGAAAAAAATTGAAGCCTTGACCGCGAAAAACAAACAATTACAAGGGCAACTTAATCATCTATCAGGCAAAATGGCGGAGCATTTGTTAGCCACCGCTTTTAGGAGCCGAAAACGCTTTGCTTTGTCCGATTTTTTTCAGGAGGTGATTGATACAACCCGCCTGAATATTATTGAGGTGAAAGAACGAGTTTTTATTCAGCGTTCAGATGGTAAAAAAATGGAAATTGATGTGGTCGCTCAATCAAGTTGTGGGCGTGTGGTTTTGATTGAAGTCAAGAAAACCCAAGCTAAAACGGGGCAGACAATCGTTGAGGATTTTCAAGAAAAGGTAGAAGTTTATAAAAAGCAATTTCCAGAGCAAAAGATTTTGCCAGCCTTTTTATCATTAGGCGGGTTTACTGAGGACGCACGGCACGTATGTCAAACGCATGAAATTGGATGGGCTGAGACAATTCTGCATTATTAAGTCTCGATTTTGGAGTCCAAAGCTAAAGCTTTGGACTCCTCGCTCCTATTTTTCAAACAAACTAACAAACTCCTCATACCCCGCCTCAGCCAACTTTTCCTTTGGAATAAATCGCAATGAGGCGGAATTAAGGCAATAACGCAGTCCCGTAGAGGGTGGACCATCTGGAAAGACATGCCCTAGATGAGAATCAGCCGATTTGCTACGCACCTCAATACGCGGGCTAAAGAGCTTAAAATCTTTACGCTCGACAATATGATCCTCATTCAAAGGTTTGCTAAAACTCGGCCAACCGGTTCCTGAATCATATTTATCCAAAGACGAAAACAATGGCTCTCCGCTGACAATATCCACATAGATACCTTCCCGTTTATTATCCCAGTATTCGTTTTCAAACGGCTTCTCAGTCCCCTCATTCTGTGTCACATCATATTGCAATTCTGTGAGTTGCTCCCGTAAAATGGCATCCGATGGCTTTTCGTAGGCTGTTTTTGAGAGATCATCGCCCCAAGTTTTTTCCAAAAATTCATCGCGCCCTGAATTGCGGCGATAGAATTGATAGCGAAGAGGATTCTTTTTATGGTAATCCTGATGATAATCCTCTGCGGGATAAAATTGTTCAAACGGCTTGATTTCCGTCGCGATGGGACGATCAAAACGCCCAGAAGCATCCAAAGCAGCGCGTGATTTTTCCGCAATTTCCCTTTGTGTCTCATCATGGAAAAAAATGACAGGACGGTATTGCTCGCCCCTGTCCGCAAACTGGCCCCCATTATCCGTAGGATTAATCTGCCGCCAAAAGGATTCGACCAACGCCTCATAAGTGATCACACTGGGATCGTAGTAAACCTGAACCGCTTCCACATGCCCCGTTCCACCAGAGGAGACTTGCTCGTAGCTGGGATTTTTCAGATGACCACCCGTATAACCTGAGATCACTTCATGTACGCCCCTTAGTTTCTCAAACCCCGATTCTACACACCAAAAACAACCGCCGGCAAAGGTGGCCACTTCATTATTATTTGTATTCATATTTAGACTCCTTTGCAATTGTAAAGTTTTTTCATTACTGCCTTGGCTGCATCCGAGAACCAAAGCGCATACTACACTTATCATAAAATTTTTCATAATTTTTTCCTCCATACTGCGTCGAATGGGATCGATAATCGGATTAATAGCTGCGTTTTTGCCGGTTATTATTTCCTAAAAGCGTTGTCTGAAATCCTCCGCAATCGCAGCTAGGCCATTCATCAAGTCTATATTGTGTGCTTGGTTATGTGCATCATGTTTTAATACAGCAATAAGTAAATAATATTTAGGATTGTAAAACCCGGGACAATACACTAACCAATGATCACTTGTGCGTTGATATTGACTTTTCCAACGAGGCCAAGTTGGTGGCTCAGATTCTGCTAAGTGCAAATGCCAAAGCTCTTCTTGTCTAGCTAATAGAGGGTGGGAAAAGTCTCCATCACGACCGAAATAATTAGGCGTGTAGAGACCTTCCTTATAATTCTGGAAATCTGCTTTGAGACGAGATAGGTCAGGCTCTGGAAGCAAGCCTTCAACTGCTTTTACTGTGATTTTCATAAGGACACTCATACTATATATAACGAGGCAACTTACCTTGAGCGGCTTCTTTAAGAATACGTTTAGACGCTTCCACCGCGTCGTCCAGTTTTTCTGTTGTCATTAGCAGTTGATCGCTACCTGGGGGTTGGTTCGCATTTTTCACCGCAGACAGGCGGATAATCGGCTCACCCAATCGGGTAATTATTATATTTTCTCCCGCTTCCACCCGACTGACAATTTGATTTAAATGCGATTCAAATTCAGTCACATTGATATTCAACATAATTATCTGCTCCTTGCCAAATACCACTCGTTTGTTTTAACACTTGTTGCTCGTGAGTAATTGGCTTTTCGTCTACAAGAAAAATCCGTTGCTCCTAAACCTCTCCAGCACTATAATAGACTTGTCCGTGAATAAAAAGTCAAAACCAGACCTGGCAGGTTAAACCCAAACCTGCCAGGTCAAAATCAAAACCCGAGTGAGCTTGTGACTTTGACCTGGCAGGTTTTCTTTTCAACCTGCCAGGTCTGGTTTTGATGATTTTATTTTTTATTGACGGACAAGTCTAATACAAAAGATTATATAAAAAAGGAGTTATAAGATGAAATCTTGGCTAAAATACTCATTATTATCAATACTACTTGTGCTGATAATACTCTTTAGCGCACTCGCTTGGCTCATTAGCACTGAGTCGGGATTACGTTTTATTGTTGCACAAGCACAACAATGGAGCCCGGGTGAATTGAAAATCGACACCCTACAAGGGCGCTTGCTCGATAAAATGAGCCTCACCGGTTTATCTTATCAAGATAAAGAGACTGCAATACAAGTCGATTCATTTCTATTAAATTGGGATAGCAGTGCCTTGTTGGGGGCTAAATTGCATGTCAAACAATTGCATATTGATGGCATTGATTTGGATTTACCCAAAAGTGAAGAAAAAGAGTCCGCGCCACTTTCAATCCCAGATATAGAATTACCCGTGCAAATCGCGCTCGATGATGTGCAAATCAACCAAGTCACAATTAAAACCCCAGGGGCGGAACCTTTCATCATTGATAGCATCGAATTGCGATCCACAACAACTTCAATTTTATCTTTGGAGCATTTACAAGTCAAATCTCCCCTGTTTAATGCCAAACTGGCTGGTGATGTCGGATTAATCGCACCGCATACCGTACAAATTAATCTCGATTGGTCTGCCAATTTGCCCGATTTCTCCGTTGCCGGACAAGGGCAATTGAGCGGCGATACGCAAAAACTCGTCTTAACCCATACCGTCAGTGAGCCCTTAGAAATCGAATTAAATACGACTGTTCGTGATGTGTTAGGTGCATTGAAAATGGAGGCGGATTTGTCATGGCAAGAAATTTACTGGCCTTTAAATTCCCCCTTAGTCCGCAGTCAACAAGGTCATGCAAACTTATCCGGCGGCTTAGATAATTATCATTTTAATTTAACCACAAATGTGACCGGTAAACAGGTACCAGCCGGGCATTGGACAATCACCGCCCAAGGCAATCAAGAAAGCTTGACAATCACCAAACTCCAGTCTGAGACTTTAGAAGGGATGCTAAATGCCACAGGCAAAGTCACTTGGCTGCCCAAATTGGTGGGTCAATTAAACTTCAATGCTGATCAGATTAGCCTAAAAGATTTCTGGAAAGATTGGCCCGAAAATTTAAAACTCAACAGCCAATTGATTGCTAATATTGACGGAGATGATTTCAAAATCAAGCAATTAAAAGTGAGTTTACCTGAAACAGACACCCAAATCTCTATCACGGGTGACGGTACGCTGGCGGGAGAAAACACTCGTTTTAACAGCACAGTCGCCTGGCAAGGCGTACAATGGCCTTTAGTCGGAGAAGAATCAATCGTCAGCATCCAAAAAGGACATGTCGATTTATCCGGCACGCCGCAAAATTATCAGATTGACTTAGAAACCCAATTGGCGGGCGCACAAATTCCACCCAGTCATTTAGCCCTCACAGGGGGCGGTGATTTACAACAATTTACCGTGGAATCGCTGCATACCAGCCTACTCAAAGGTGCCATCAATGCCACCGGGCAAATCAATTGGCAACCCAAATTAGTGGGACAACTCAATCTCAATGTCGAACAAATCACCGTCAAAGATTTTTGGAAAGAGTGGCCTGACAAATTAAGAATCAATAGCCAACTGATCGCACAAATTGACGGAGACCATTTTAAAATCAAGACGTTGAAAGTGAAATTGCCCCAAACCGCTGCACAACTGTCTCTCCAAGGAAAGGGTACGCTGGCGGGTGAAAAGACTCGTTTTAACGCAACACTGGCATGGCAAGGCGTGCAATGGCCTTTAGTGGGCGAAGACTCAATCGTGACCAGCAAAAACGGGCGTATTAATTTATCCGGGACACCGCAAAACTATCAAATTGATTTAGAGACCCTATTTGCGGGCGCACAAGTGCCAGCCGGACAATTAGCCCTCGCCGGGCGCGGAGATTTACAACAATTTACCCTGAACTCGCTGCACAGCAACATTCTAAAAGGTGCCCTCAATGCCACAGCCAAAGTCAGTTGGCAACCCAAATTAGTGGCACAGCTCAATCTCGATAGCGATAAAATCACTATCAAAGAGTTCTGGAAAGAATGGCCTGACAATTTAACAATAAAAAGCCATTTAGTGGCAGGGCTCGATGGGCAAGATTTTCAAATTAAACAATTAGACGTAAAATTGCCTGAAACTGCTGCACAAGTGTCTCTCCAAGGCGGCGGCACATTGGATGGTGAAAATACTCGTTTTAACACAACACTCGCATGGCAAGGGCTGCAATGGCCTTTAGTCGGCGAATCTTCTTTGGTGACCACAGAAAAAGGCACACTCACTGCCGAAGGTACGCCCCAAAGCTATCAATTGCGTTTAAATACCGATATTAAGGGCAAAGATATACCCGAAGGGCATTGGCAAGCGGTCGGTTCTGGCACAGGCAAAGGCTTCAAACTGGACAGTTTACAAGCTAAAGTCTTAGAAGGCGCACTCAATTTGGCGGGACAAGTCGAATGGCAGCCCGACGTATCTTGGCAATTGGTTCTAAAAGGGAACAAGCTCAATCCGGGCAGTCAGTGGACAGAGTGGCCAGGCAAAATTGGGCTAGATGTTCATAGCCAAGGTCGTCTCAAAAACGGCAAATTAGAGACACAAATTAAAGTGAAACGGGTGCAAGGGCAGTTACGCGATTATCCGCTTAAATTCCAAAGCGAAGTCGCTATCAAGGGTGATAACTACAAAATCAAAACCTTAAACTTTAACTCAGGCCGTAATCGCCTAAGTGCCAATGGCGAATTGGGACAAAATTCAAATTTAAAGTGGGCTATCAACGCGCCTGATCTGGCTACCTTATTACCCGAAGGACAGGGCAGCCTCAGCGGCAAAGGGCGGTTAAGCGGCCCCCTTAATTCGCCACACCTCACCGTCAACTTAAAAGGCAAATCATTGGTTTTCCAAGATAAAAGTCTAAAGTCCTTACAAGCCAAGGTTGATGTCAATCTGCTCAGTCAAAAGGACTTATATTTAAATATTGAAGCCATTGATTTGTTGCTAGGTACGACTGAAATTGAGCGTTTTCGTTTACAAGGTAAAGGCAAAGTGACCGATCATACGCTGGTTGCAAGCGTGAGAATGCCTGAAGATCGTTTTTCACTTAAAGTGAAAGGCGGATTTAAAGAGCCGCGTTGGCAAGGTGAACTACAAAAAATAACCGCTTCAACGGCAAAGGCTGGCTATTGGCAATTACAAGCACCTGCTGATCTCACCTTGTCCGCGACAGAAGCTAAACTGGGGCGTAGTTGTCTCAAAAACGCACAAAGCGCGAAAGTCTGCACCCAATTGAATTGGCAAAAAACCGCCGATACCACCCTGCTCGCTACACTGGAAAAATTACCCTTAAGCCTTGTCCGTGCCTTTTTGCCAGAGGACGCCGATTTAAGTGGCACAGTTAATGGACGGGTGACGGCCAATTTACGCCCTGATGGTAAGTTGAAATCAGATGTCCTGATAAAGCTTTCTCCGGGCATCTTCAAAACAGGCGAAGAAAATGAGAAAATTCGCCACCACGGCGGTACATTTAAACTTAAAGTCACTGAAGAAAAAGGCTTGGCGGCTCAATTATCGTTTAAATTACTTAAAAAGAGTGGTATAGCGGGCAAATTCAATTTGCCCAACTTCACACAACTGCCGCCTACAGGTGAGCAACCCATGCAAGGCAGACTGAAAATGACTTTTGCTGATTTCGCTATATTACCGATCCTTGTTCCTCAGCTCGAAAATACGCAAGGTTGGCTCGGTATGGACGTGAAGGTAGGCGGGACGATGGCGGCACCCAAAGTGCGCGGATTGATACGGGTGCGAAATGCGGCACTCGAATTGCCCGATTTCGGATTAAAGCTTAAAAAGTTAAATGCGACTGTCCGCGACTCTGGAGACGACAGCTTCAAAATGCAAGTCAATGTGGAGTCTGGAAAAAAAGGACAATTAAAACTCAATGGAAAGGCTAAATTATTGTCTGCCACCGACTGGAAAGTTGATTTGAAAATTGCAGGGAAAAATTTTGAAGTGGTCAATATGCCAGAAGCGTGGGCATTAATTTCGCCCAAACTTAAGATGTCGATGGCACCGGATCACATTGATGTCACTGGAGAAGTGAGACTACCAGAAGTCGCCCTGAAATTGCCAGAGAGTACAAATAGTGCCGTCGGCGTCTCTTCAGATGTCGTCATTGTTAATCCCAAGAATCCTGTAGAGAAAAAGGAGACTGTTTCAGAAAAAATGGCGATTTCTAGCAAAGTCAAAATTATATTAGGTGATAATGTCACCTTTAATGGGGCAGGCTTCAAAAGCCGGTTCGGGGGGACAGTGATTGCCAGTAACAAACCGGGTAAAGTCACCGTTGGCAACGGCGAATTGTATATTATTGACGGCACCTATAAAGCTTATGGACAAGACCTAAAAATTGACCGTGGGCGGGTGATTTTCACGGGTGGCCTTATAGAAAATCCGGGTTTAGACATTCCAGCTTACCGGCATATTAAAAAACCTGGTAGCAAGCGTAACATATTCAAACCCAATGTTGTGGCAGAGGGAGATGTGATTGCGGGTGTGCGTATAGAAGGTACGGCACAATCGCCACAAATAACCTTATATTCCGAGCCATCCTTCGATGAAAGCAACATTCTGTCTTACATCGTATTGGGCAAACCTATCGCCGATGCGACCGAAAAAGGAGAAGGTGATGCCCTTGCTAAGGCGGCGGCTTCTTTATCTTTGAAAGGAGGCGATCACTTTGCTAGAAAAATAGGAGAAAAAGTGGGATTAGATGATGTAGGTATTTCGACTGAAAATGGACTTGATGAAGCGGCACTGATGGTGGGCAAAGCATTGAGTCCGGGATTATATATCAGTTATGGCATTGGAATCTTTGATGGTAGCCAAGTTTTGCGTATGAGTTACGAATTGAGCAAGCATTTGACGCTAGAAAGCGAAACGGGTACGACAGGAAGTGGGGCGGATTTGAGTTATACAATAGAACGTTAGCATCGGCTCGAAAAATCCTATTTCTTTTTTAAGAAATAGGATTTTTCACACATAACCTGAAATCATGCAATATCCATCTCTTAAAACCCTCAACGGGCCAACTATTTTAATATAATTAATTGATTGACATGAAACTTAAATCATTACAAATAAACGCTTTTCGTGGCATCAAGCGTTTTTGTTTTAGGCTCGCCCATTTGATGGCACTATTGCCCATGTCGATTAAAAACATAAAACAGACGGCTGCCCTGTTAGGCAGATCAAATGGTACGAGAGTGCTATTGAATTGCTCAAAACTCCCGCCTAATGAATCTTTCCGTGCCTAAAATAAATGCACAATCGAGCGGATTTGAGTGAGTGAGTACAACGAATGGATGACAACGAATAAAACCGCTCAAAAACCTTGATTGGTTGTACTCCAAATAATTTCTTGAGTCTTTTGTTTTTATTCGTTGTCATCCATTCGTTGTACTCACCACAGCCTTAATTCCCTGTAAAACCAAATCGGGGACATGTCGATAAGTTCTATTTAATAATGGTTCAAGTGCTGGCACACTGCCCCCTGTGAGTATCAATTTAAGTGAATAACCTTGCTTTTCAAAATGACCTATCACGTATTCTACTAAGCCTATCACAGCATATAAAATACCCAAACTAATACCAGTCTGAGTATCTTGTGCTAAGAATGCTTGTTTATCGCGATCCTGTAGCGTTTGATTGATTTGTATTTGAGTATCACTTAATAAAGCGTTGTGCATACTGGTCACGCCTGGCATGATAATGCCGCCTTGATGATGACCATTAAGCACATCTAAGGTAATGGCGGTGCCACAACCAAGCACACAAAGTGGCCCTTTTTCTAAGTGATGGGCACCGATCAGGGCGAGCCAGCGATCAACGCCTAATTGTTTGGGATTATGATAGGCGTTTTTGATTCCACATTCATAGCGAGATGTTTTTATAAAAGTCGGATTCAGTTCCCAATGGGTTTTCATCCAATGGCTGAGGATTTCAGCCTTTTGGGCACCCGCTACGTTGGATACCCACACTCCTTGAGAAGGCACGTCAAGCTTGAGCCATGCTTGTGTTAATAGATTATCTAAATTATCACTTTGATAGGGGATAGCTTGTTGGGGGCTGAGCTGTTTTTGTTTTAGGCTCGCCCATTTGATGGCACTATTGCCCATGTCGATTAAAAGCTTCATAGATATTAATAGCTGATAACTTATAACTGATAACTATTACTTGATTTGATAGTTTTCATTTTATAATCCTTTCAAAAGTTAAGCTTTGCTTTAATTTCTGAACAGATTCTAAATGAAAAAAATAGAGCGGTCAAAAAAATATTGCTCAAATTCTTATTTATTCAATACTTAGGACACTTTTTTCTATTAAAGACGCCGCCGGAGTGAAAAATAATATGCTTAAGCATGAATCATCCGCCCATCCACCCCCAGTGCAGCCTCATGCACCGCCTCAGCCAAAGTGGGGTGCGCGTGAATCGTTCGCGCCAAATCCTCAGCACTGCCTTCAAACTCCATTGCAACCACCGCCTCACTAATCAGTTCAGAAGCGGATATACCAAAAATATGCACACCTAAAAGACGATCCGTCTCAGCATCCGCAAGAATCCGAACCATCCCAGTCGTATCACCATGCGCCTGTGCTCTACCACTGGCAGCAAAAGGAAATTGTCCCACTTTATACGCCACACCCGCCGCCTTCAAATCGGCCTCCGTTTTACCCACCCAAGCCACTTCTGGCCAAGTATAAATAACCCAAGGCACTGTATCATAAGACATTTCACTTTTTTGTCCCGCAAGACGTTCAGCCACCATCACCCCTTCTTCTGAGCCTTTATGCGCTAACATGGGACCACCAATCACGTCGCCAACCGCATAAATACCCGGCACCGCCGTTTGACGAAATTCATCAACTTCGATAAAGCCACGCTCATTGATTTGGATGTCACCTAAACCCTCCGTATTCGGTTTGCGCCCCACCGCAACGATAAGCTTATCCACAACCAATTGTTGTTCACCTTTATTATCTTTATAAGACACAGTGACTTCATTATTGGCAACCGTTGTCCCTGTCACGCTGGCACCTAAATGAATATCTAAGCCTTGTTTTTTCAATTCTCGCTGAGCAAAGGTCGCAATTTTCCGATCCGCCGTCGCCAGAAAATCGGGCAAAGCTTCCAAAATCGTCACTTGACTGCCTAATCGACTCCACACACTGCCCAATTCTAAGCCAATCGCACCCGCCCCTATCACGCCCAGGCGTTGAGGCACACTGTCAAATGCTAAAGCACCCGTCGAATCCACAATCAACTGATCATCGGTGGGCGCGACGGGAATTTGAGTGGGCACCGAGCCTGTGGCGATAATGATATTATCTGTCGTCAGCGTTTGTTTACTGCCATCAGCGGCAGTGACTTCAACTTGTTGATTGCCAACTAAACGTGCTGTGCCCTCGATAGAAGTTACCTTATTCTTTTTAAATAAAGCACCAATTCCTTGCGTCAGCTTTTTAACGACATTAGCCTTCCGCGCCTGCATAGCAGCGACATCAATCTCTAACTCTTTACAACTAATACCATGCGTGGCGGCATGTTTTTGCATAAAATAATAATGATGCGAAGAATCCAGCAAAGCTTTAGAAGGAATGCAGCCCACATTGAGGCAAGTGCCGCCCAAAGAGGATTTGCCCTCAGAATTGATCCATTTATCAATACAGGCTGTTTTCAGACCCAGTTGAGCGCAACGAATTGCAGCAACATAGCCCGCAGGACCCGCACCTATTACAATCACATTATAATCTGCCATTATTTTTTTCCTTTTTTTTCCTTCAAATATCTAATAATAAACGACTAGGCTCTTCTATCGCGTTTTTGAGACTGACTAAAAATTGCACCGCTTCACGTCCATCAATGAGGCGATGATCATAAGATAATGCCACATACATCACGGGGCGAATGACGACTTGCCCATTTTCTGCGACGGGGCGATCAACAATGGCGTGCATACCTAGAATAGCACTTTGCGGAGGATTAAGAATGGGTGTTGATAGCATCGAGCCAAAAACGCCACCATTGGTAATACTAAATGTGCCCCCCGTCAAATCATCCAGACTCAATTGAGCATCGCGGGCACGTCTGGCAAAATCAGTAATACCTTTTTCTATCTCAGAAAAGGACATAACATCAACATCGCGCAGAATTGGCACCACTAAACCATGTGCGGTGCTGACAGCGATACCAATGTCATAATAGCCATGATAAATGATGTCATCGCCTTCGCTGGAGGCATTGATAACGGGGAATTTTTGCAAGGCAGCTACCACCGCTTTAGTAAAAAAGGACATAAAGCCCAATTTAACGCCATGCTTTTTTTCAAATTGCGCCTTATATTTATTGCGTAAGTCTATCACCGCCTTCATGTTGATTTCATTAAAAGTCGTCAAAATGGCGTGCTCATGTTGAGCATTGACTAATCGCTCAGCCACCCGCTTTCGCAAGCGCGTCATGGGCACCCTTTCTTCTGGGCGCTCACTCTCATCCCTTTCTAAAATAGGGGGAGATTTTGGCTGTTGCAACATATCCGCTTTAGTGACACGATCACCATGATGCGGAACAGTCGATGGCTCAATACTCCGTTCAGCCGCCATTTTGCGAACAGCAGGACTGGTTTTCACGGGTGTCTCGACAGCTACAGGCTCAACAAGCGTCGGAGCGGGTGCGACAACACTTGTGTCAATCTGTGCGATGACATCAGAACTTAAGACTTTTTCGCCATCGGCTTTGAGAATTTTGATCAAAGTGCCAGCTTGGGGTGCTACCACTTCTAAAATGACTTTATCGGTTTCAAGATCGACCAGATTTTCGCCTTCTTGCACGGCATCACCGGGATGTTTATGCCAATTTAATAAGGTGGCATCGGCAACAGATTCTGGTAGCACTGGGGCTTTAATTTCTTCAATAGACATGGGGGGTTCCTTTTTTTTTATCGTTCCCACGCGGCGCAAAAATGCCATCGCCTAACAGGGGCAACCACAAGGGATTGTCCCTACAAAGGACCGCATTTGATGTAGGGGCAATCCTTTATGGTTGCCCCTGTTAGCTGGTCAAGAAATTCTCACACGGAGAGTTTTGTGTATAATATTAGGGACAAGACTATTTAAATAAAGACAGTAGGAGAAAATATCTATGACAACCGAGATAAAAATAATGCTATTTACATTTTTTGAATGAGTGTTCTAAACAGGCGATCACAATGTGGTGCGACTTGTCGTACTTTTTCAACTTCTAACAAAGCTAATACAATCAACCAAGCCTCCATCGTTTGTACCATCAAATGACAATGTTCATCATCAACATTTGGCAAATCCCAGTCGTCTCGAAACTTCAAATGTTGACAAGGCGTTGTATTTACGGGGGCTTCGGCATCGACTAGCAAAACATTAAAAGCATTTGGATTCGCTTTTAAAGCATTTTTAAAGTCTTCAAAAGCATTTTGACGAGAACCACAAATAATGATTTGCCAACGGATTTTTTTTTTCTGGGCAATCTGTCTTAAGTCCTTTAAAAACTCACTAAAACCGATACGTATTGCCTTTTTAGTATCTTTTTTATCACCACCCCCTTCTATGTAAATCCGAATTTCCTTTACCATTTATTACCCCCAATCTCCCCCATTAACCAAAGTTCACCTAAGGAATACTTTTCTAACCACGTTTTCAGTCGTTGCGAATCAAGGCGACACAAGTGGCTCCCATCATCATCATGCTCACAAACTAATACCGAGTCAGCTTGTTCAGACAGTGCTGAAACTAAGCCATCCGAATGCGTCGTCACAATCAATTGCGTTCTTTGCGAAGCCTCAATAAGCATCTCAGCAATCAGGGGTAAAATGTCGGGATGAAGGCCAATTTCGGGTTCTTCAATGCACAACAATGGCGGTGGCGTTGGATCGAGGAGTAAAGCCATTAAAAATAAATAATGTAAGGTGCCATCGGATAAACGAGGTGCTCCAATGGGCTGATTCAATCCCTTTTCACGGATAAATATTTGCACCGTGCCTCCGTAAATTTTGATACTCAGTTCTTCAGCGTTTTCATAAAATTTTTGAAACTGTTCAAGTATCTGTTGACTACGGAGTTGATATTGTAAATCGTTTAAAACGAGACCAAGGTTACTGCCATCTTCTTCAAGCGGATGTTCTGGTAAATCAGTCTGTTGTGGTTTTCTCAAGACTGAATCTTGACCAATGTGCCAGTTGCGATATAGACTCATTTTAGAAAACTTATTTTGGAGAGAGAAAATGGTATCGTAAAAGGTTTTATCAAAGTCCTTTGAATTTGACTGGATTCCTTGTGCAATAACGGATTGATCGGGGGCGTTATGATGTACTTTATCTATTTTTAAGCCATGAATGACTTCATTCACTATCTCAAGTCTCTGATTAACGCTCGTAAAACTCAGTTGATAATCGGTATTATCCAGAATTATCCCAATTTGTGCAATGGGATTCTCATTTTTTCCTTTCCAAAGAAATTCACTGACACCACCCCCTTTACGAATGGGGACAAATTAGTGGGAGTGGCTTTCAAAATGCTAAATGCTTCAATCAGGTTAGATTTACCAGAGCCATTTGGTCCAATTAATACATTTAGCGGTTGCAATTCAATTTCTTCTCTTTCATAAGAGAGAAAATTTTGTAGTTTCAGCTTTTGGATAAATCTTTTGCCTTTCATTGGGTTTTCCTAATATTCTCGTTCCCACGCTCTGCGTGGGAATGCATTCATGGACGCTCCGCGTCCTGCAACGACGCAGAGCGTCGAGGCAGGCATTCCCACGCTCTGCGTGGGAACGAGAGACGTTCGTACTAGGCGATTGCCTATATTTGTAACGCCTCCGCAATCAACGCCTGACGTTGTTGACGGTGAATTTCAAAATAGCCCGCTGCGGGTGAAGCAGAAGAAGGTCGTCCAACATATTCTAATTTAATCTCCATAAAATATCGCATATACCACCATCCCCCTTGATTTCGTGGCTCTTCTTGTACCCACACGCGCTGTTTGACATGAGAATAACGCGCCAGCACTTCTGCCATCGCTACTTTGGGATAAGGATAAAGCTGTTCTATGCGAATGATAGCGATATTTTCAATGCCCTGTTCGATACGGGCTTCTATGAGATCATAATAAACTTTGCCACTGCAAAAGAGTAAACGTTCAACTTTTTCGGGCGGCACAATCTCCTCATCAATCACCGTTTGAAAGCCTCGCTCGGTAAAATCTTCAAAGTGAGAGACACACAATTTATGGCGCAATAAACTCTTGGGTGTCATAATAATCAATGGTTTACGATAAGCCCTGAGCATCTGTCGCCTTAATAAATGAAAAAATTGCGCCGGAGTACTCGGCACACAGACTTGAATATTATCCTCCGCACACAAGCGCAAATAACGCTCAAGACGCGCCGAAGAATGTTCAGGTCCTTGACCGTCGTAGCCATGCGGCAAAAACATGACTAAGCCACAATAACGTTGCCATTTTGCCTCAGAAGAAGTGAGAAATTGGTCTATCACCACTTGGGCACCATTGGCAAAATCACCAAATTGCGCTTCCCAAATCACCAAAGTTTCAGGATCGGAAGCACTATAGCCATACTCAAACCCAAGCACCGCTTCTTCAGAGAGCAACGAATTAATCACCAAAAATTTGGCTTGGTTATCAGATAAGTGTTGTAAGGGCAGATAAGTTTCGCCAGTGTCTTGGTTATGCAATACAGCATGGCGATGGGCAAATGTGCCCCGTGCGCTATCTTGACCCGATAAACGTACAGGATACCCAGCTTCTAATAGCGTGGCATAAGCCAGCGTCTCAGCGCACCCCCAATCAATGGGCAATTGCCCCCAACCCATTTGCCGACGCGCCTGTATCAGTCTAGCAACACCGCGATTGAGTTTAAAATTATCAGGTATTCTTGTGAATCTTTCGATCAAATATTGCAATTGTTCGAGACTGATACGAGTGTCTGCCACTGTTGTCCAGTGTGTGCCTATATAAGATTTCCAATTGACGGCACCTTTAAATGCTTGATGTACCGGGCGGGAAACCACCTCTTTAGTTTTTAGGGCAGTCCGGTATTGTTGTCGCTGGGAGTCACCTTCTCCAGGACCAATAATGCCCTCTTTAAATAAGCGTTCTGCATAAATGGCTTGCGTTTTGGGATGCTTGGCGATTTTTTGATACATCATCGGCTGTGTTGCAAACGGATCATCTGCCTCATTATGCCCTTGACGGCGATAACATACCATGTCAATCACCACATCTTTATTAAAGGCCATCCGATAATTGAGCGCCAGTTTAGTCACAAATAATACCGCCTCTGGATCATCCCCATTGACATGAAAAATCGGGGCTTGTATCATTTTGACAACATCGGTGCAATATAAAGTTGAGCGCGAATCTAAGGGATCGCTGGTGGTAAAACCAATTTGATTATTGATGATGATATGCACAGTGCCGCCGGTGCCATATCCGTGCGTTTGCGACAAATTGAGGGTTTCCATGATCACCCCTTGCCCAGCAAAGGCGGCATCGCCATGAATCAGTACCGGTAAGACTTTGTTACGCTTTTTATCATCGCGCCGCTCTTGGCGGGCACGGACAGCACCTTCTACCACCGGATTGATGATTTCTAGGTGAGAGGGATTAAATGCCATAGCTAAATGCACTTGCCCACCCGGTGTCATCACCTCTGAGGAAAAGCCGAGATGATATTTGACATCACCTGATCCGGTACCCATTTTGCCTTCAAATTCGGAGAATATATCTTTGGGGCGTTTGCCCAAAATATTGACGAGCACATTTAAACGCCCACGATGCCCCATGCCTATAACGATTTCTTGGATGCCCATCGAGCCGGCATTTTGAATGAGTTCATCCATGAGCGGGATCAGACTTTCGCCGCCCTCTAGGGAAAAACGCTTTTGCCCAACATATTGAGTATGCAGAAATTCTTCTAACCCTTGCGCTGCCGTCAAGCGTTTGAGAATATTGAGTTTCGTTGTTTTCGTAAAATTAGGTTTAGCCTGGGCACCTTCTAAACGTTGTTGAATCCAGCGTTTTTGTTTAGTATCAGTGATGTGCATATATTCGGCACCGATAGCACCACAGTAAATCGTTTTGACTCGCTTGATGAGGTCTGATAATTTGGCTTTATCCACACCATATAAAGAGCCCGTATGAAATACCGTGTCTCTATCGGCTTGCGTAAGGCCATAAAATTCTGGGTACAATTCCTCAATATAGGGCCGTTCTTGTAACTGCAAGGGATCTAAATTGGCTTGTTGATGTCCCCGAAAACGGTGGGCATTAATCATCCGCAAGACGGCGGCCTGTTTTTGGGCAAAAAGAGCCAGTGTCGCGTCATCGGCACCCTTGCGTAAGTTGTTATAAAGGGGCGCTTTAATTTGAGCAAACGCGGCTTTAATCGGTGCATGGGGGATTTCTGGCTGCTCCAAGGGTTGCTCTTGTTGTAGCCGCATAAAATACGCCCGCCATTCTTCATTGACTTGGGTGGGATTGGCTAAATAAATTTCATATAAGTCGTCGATAAAGGCAGCGTTATAAAGGTAGGACTGTTCACTCAATTTTTTGATATTTATTGACATTTTTATATAATTTTAAAATTAATTCAACAAAAGTCTTAAATTTCCTAAATACTATCCTGAAAGATTGCTCTACCTCTCGCTCCCACGCTCTGCGTGGGAGTGTATGTTAGCACCGCTCTGCGGTGCGGGACGCTCCGCGTCCCAGTATGCATTCCCACGCAGAGCGTGGGAACGAGGATAGCTGAGTAGTTACAAATTTCCTAAATACTATCCCGAAAGATTGGTCATTTTGATAGAATAGATTTGTTCCTAAATAAAAAAAAATATCTTTGAGGTAGGGTATTTAGGGACAAGTTTAATGTTATTTTCATCACCAAAGGAATTTTACTATGAAAGCACCAGTACGTGTCGCAGTCACGGGAAGCGCGGGTCAAATTGCCTATTCCTTGATATTCCGTATTGCCAGTGGGGAAATGCTAGGACCCGATCAGCCAGTCATTTTGCACTTATCTGATATACCGGCTGCATTAGGGGCTTTAAATGGCGTACAGATGGAACTGCAAGATTGCGCCTATCCATTGTTAGATGATGTTATCATAACGGATGATGTCAGTCTCGCCTTTACCGATGTTGACTACGCCCTACTGGTCGGCGCGACCCCACGGGGACCAGGGATGGAGAGGTCTGATCTACTTAAACTCAACGGAGAAATTTTCAAAGTACAAGGTCAGGCATTGAATGAATATGCGAGCCGTGATGTCAAAGTGCTGGTTGTCGGCAACCCCGCCAACACCAACGCCTATATTGCGAAGCATTTTGCGCCTGATTTGGCACCTCAACAATTTACCGCTATGACACGCCTTGATCACCAACGTGCCTATGCACAATTGGCGACTAAAACGGGTGTCAAAGTCACGGCTGTCAAAAATGTGATTATATGGGGCAACCATTCTGCGACTCAATATCCTGACATCAGTCATGCCACTGTCGATGGTCAACCGGCTAAATCCTTAGTTGATCAAGATTGGATCGTCAATGATTTCATGCCCACAGTGCAACAGCGGGGGGCGGCTATTATTAAAGCACGCGCTGGCAAATCCAGTGCAGCGTCTGCCGGTTTTTCGGCCCTTTCACATGTACGCGACTGGGCAATGGGTACTGATGAATGGGTCAGCATGGGGGTTTGTAGTGATGGTAGCTATGGCATTACGGAGGGGCTCATATATTCATTCCCAGTGACTATCAAAAATGGTGAAATTTCAATTGTGCAAGGCTTAGAGATTGATGAGTTTAGCCGCACCCATCTATTGGCAAACCAACGTGAACTTGAACAGGAACGGGATGCTATTGTCGATTTGCTAGCTTAGGAACGTGCATGAAATAACGTCTGAAAGTCAAAACCAAAGTCAAAACCAGACCTGGCAGGTCAAAATCAAAACCCGTAGCAGTGTTGTGACTTTGACCTGGCAGGTTTTCTTTTCAACCTGCCAGGTCTGGTTTTGATGATTTTATTTTTTATTGACGGACAACTCTATTATTGACATCAACGATTTTTTAGGCTAATTTTTAATTAATAATTATAAATAACCCAAGTTGCTACCTATAAAATCTGATATGACTATCACGTTTCACATTATAGAACCACTAGATTTGCCGCCTGACCAAGAAAGTATCATCTCCTTTGATACTCAAGGTGGAAAGATTGGCCGTTTATCAGCCAATGATTGGGTATTAGACAATGATTTGGTGTCAGGAGAACACGCGACGATTCAATATCGAGAAGACGGTTACTATTTTATTGACCATAGCAGTAATGGTACGAGTCTTCAAAGTTCTGATCTGGCAGAACCGGAATATTTTCATAAGGAGGAACGCAAATTAAAGAATGGGGATATATTATATCTTGGCGATTATGACATTGAAGTCTCTATAGAATCAGAGGCGGCCCCATTGCCCCCAGGACCACCCGACGATGCTCAAGAGATAATAGGCGCAAAGATTCCTGCTGTCACCTTGTGCATTATAGAGCCACAAGATTTGCCGCCTGAGCAAAAAAGTCAGATCACTTTTGATACTCAAGGTGGAACAATTGGTCGATCAACAGATAATGATTGGGTGTTAGCCGATGATGAGCATTATATATCAGGAGAACACGCTACAATTCAATATCGAGAGGACGGTTACTATATTGTTGACCATAGCAGTGGTGGTACAGCTATTATTCAGAGTCCGGAGCAGTTAGAAGCCGATCTTTTTAAAAATGATAAACGCAAATTAAATGATGGGGATCTATTATATATTGACAAGTATGAGATTGAGGTGACTTTAGAAGAGCGGAATCCTCAGTCCATACCGAAACCTATACCCAAGCCAACGCCAGAACCGCCAACAGGTTCAACGAAAACAAAAACGCCAAAAACTTCAACTAACACGCAAGAGGACGACCCAAAGCCCCCAAAACCACCCAGTACTCCACATGGCGATGATCAAGACGCAATAGCGGCCTTTTTAGAAGGTGCAGGACTCACAAACATCTCTATTGATCAACTTGATCCTGATTTAATGATAAGCTTGGGTCAAGCCTTCAGAGAAATGATGGAGGGGATTATCAAACTGATTGAGGCCAGAAAAACATTCAAAATTGGTGTTGATATAGAAGCAACCCGTTTTCGTGCTGGGGAAAATAACCCGTTGAAGAACATTCTGGACCCCAAGATGGTACTAGAAATTATGTTATTGAAACGTCCGGGATATATTCCAATGCGAGAGTCTCTCCAAGAGGCGTTTGAAGATATTGAGGCACATCTGATCGGTATGGGTAATGGGGTCCTGAGTGGTTTGGAAAATACATTGGAACGTTTGTCTCCCAGAGAGATAGAAATGCTTGTGGAACAAGAACATAAGAAAAAATGGTTTAACGCAGATAGTCAGAAGTGGAAAACTTATGTTAAATATTATAATGATCTGGATTTCAACGATTTGTTGAGTGACGAATTAGCCCAAGCTTATGAAGAACAAATACATCGTTTGGATTTGAAAAAAAAGCAGCGTGGGCATTAATGGCTATGGTGAAAAAAAATGTTACATTTATATAATAGCTTAATGGCTTTATTACTCCTGGTGTTTATGACGGCCTGTTCAACACCATTCTCTGTGAGTTTACCGGGAATGGGTATCAAAGTGGGAGAAGAGAAACCACCACCCCCTGTCAAAAAAACAGCACCTAAATTGACTTGGCTTGATGCCACTTTTACCACTTCTTCCAAATTGAATCAGTCCGCCAGTGGTCATGCGTCGCCTTTGAAGGTTCGTATTTATGAGTTAAAATCGTTTAGAACCTTTAAAAAAGCGGATTTTTTTTCATTATATGAAGATGATAAGGCGACACTCGGTGCCGATTTATTAGAGCAGGATGAGTTGCAATTTAAGCCCAACAAGGCGCGTCGTTATAGGCGTAAATTGCAGCCTGATACACGTTATATTGGCATAATGGCTGCCTATCGTGACATTGATAACGCCCGTTGGCGTGCCATATTAAAGATCAAACCTCTTGAAACAAGGCGTATCGTTGTGCTTCTGGAAGCCAAGGGTATTCGGGTCAAAAACTTGGAAGATGATGGGATATCTGACGATCCTTCCAATCAGGGAGAGATCGATCTTGACAAATCCTTGGATACTCTTGACAAATCCTATGATACTTATCAGAAATATAAAAACTTGCGATAACATCGTCTAAATCAATATGTCTAACAAAGTCATTTGGTCAGAAGGGCTGTTTATTCGTCCACAGCACTTTCAACAACAAGACCGCTATTTTGAAAATTTGATCCAGTCTCATTGGAATGGACCATACGCCTGGGGCATTCAGTCGCTTAAATTTGACCCAGAAATTTTATCTTTGGGCAAATTTGCCTTGCTTGAATGTCGTGCCGTGTTACCAGATGGGACAACGATCAATATACCTGAAGATGTCCCCCCGCCCCCCGCCATAGAGATTGATGAGGATTTAAAAAATGAAACCCTCTTTTTGGCATTGCCGCTTAAGCGTCACGGTGTCGCGGATATTGTGGAAAAAGACAATGTCACGGATCATTTAGCTCGCTATGTTATAGAAGACTGTGAACTTGGAGATAGCAATGCCTGTTCACAAAATCGTGTGAAATTGAAGATTGGTCAATTGCGCTTGCGTTTTATTTTGGAGCATGAGACGCGAGGAGAATATGCCTGTTTAGCACTTGCCCATATCAAAGAAGTCAGAACGGCTCAGGTGCTGCTGGATGAAGATTTTATCCCACCGAATCTAAATTGTCATGCCGTGCCAAAATTAAGTGGCTATATTAAAGAGTTACTGGGATTATTGCGTTTTCGAGGCGAAGCCCTCGCATTGCGTGCCACAGAAACCGGGCGTGGACTGGCAGAAATCAGTGATTTTATGTTATTACAAACGGTCAATCGTTTTGAGCCTTTGATCCTGCACTTGACGGAAATCTCTGGTCTCCATCCAGAAAGTTTTTACCGCGAAATTTTGCAAATGGCGGGTGAATTTGCTACTTTTACCCATGACAATAAACGGCCTCTCCAATTTCCACCCTATATTCACGAAGATTTACAAGGCACTTTTAAACCTGTCATGGATGATTTACGGCAAGCTTTAAGTTTAGAGATCGACCAAAATGTTTTTGCTATAGCCTTGGAATATCGTGGACCAGGGCGTGGTGTGGGTCTTTATGTGGCAAAGATGGCTGAAACCATCGGAGAAATCAATTTGCGTGAGTTGCTTGATCAGGCTCATTTTGTGCTTGCTGTTAATGCACAAGTCGCTAATGAAGTTTTACATCACGAATTTCCAAAACAAGTGAAGATTGGGGCTGTTGAAAAAATCAATCGTATGATCAAGTTAAATTTGCCCGGCGTTAGAGTTCAAGTCACACGGGCTGTACCCCGTCAAATTCCCATTCATAGCGGTTTTACCTATTTTGATTTAGACCAAAAAAGTGATTATTGGAAAGATATGTCCAATTCGGGTGGTTTTGCGATTCATCTTGGTGATAAATTTCAGGATGTTGAATTGGAACTTTGGGCTATTAAGGGACTTTAACTACAGGGATAAGTATAATCAGTACAACTGATTAGCGGAAGAAACGGATTCAAAAAAACAGAAATATAACCTTAACGCTGAATCTATTGTATATTTAATCCGTTTATTCCGTTAATCCGTTGTACTCAGTCAGTCCTAAATTACAAGTTTGTTTTGACTTATCCTTTTTTAAATATAATCCCTGTAGTTATTGTTGTACTCCACAAGAATTAAGTGAGTTTTTATTTGACAATAAAAGAGGCTACATTTATGCCTAACAATGATGATAAAACAGTCATTAGACCTAGACGACCCATGCCTGGGAGAAGAAGAGAGCACACGCCGTCACGTCGCGCACCACCGCGTCAGACGCCAAAACCGTCTTATACGGCTACAGAGCCGCCGATCTCCTCTGTCCCCCGATTGGACCCCAAGGGGCTCAATCCCTTAGTTGAATCGGCCGATACACTCTTATCATTGGGCGCTCAGCTCAGCACCCAAATGCATGATCCTGGGGTGGCAGCATTACGCGAGAATGTCGCTGCTGAGATTAAGTCTTTTACCCGTACTGCCAAAAATCGGGGTATTGATACAGATATTGTGGACAAAGCCAGCTACGCTTTATGTAGTTTTCTTGATGAAGCGGTCATGGAAACCCCGTGGGGGGGAGAAAGTTTTTGGCCAGAAAAAAACTTACTCGTTGAATTTCATGGTGATGCCTGGGGCGGTGAAAGATTTTTTGAAATCCTGCAAGAAGCTCGCGATGATCCGTCGCGCTATATAGAGCTACTAGAACTCATGTATCTTTGTTTAGCCTTTGGATTTGAAGGAAAATATAAATTAGTTAATCAACCTGAAGTTGAGCGAATTCGTAAAGATTTATATGAACAAATCCGCAGACACCGTGGAGAAATCGAGCCGGCATTATCACCCCATTGGCAAGGGCACGAAAAACGAGGTGGTTTGACACGCCATATTCCGTTATGGGTCGTTGGGGTCGTGATGCTTGCCTTATTGGTCATCGCCTACTTTAGTTTTAAAAACAAGATCACAGAGATCAGCTTTCCTGTTTATGGCCAGTTGGAAAATATTCAGCCAAAGCTGATGATGGTGAATTTACCTCAAGTCTCTATCGGTCGTAAACCACCACCGCCACCACCGCCGCCAAAACCTTTTGATGGTGAATACAAGAGCTATATACTCAAGTTTGTGACCAGAGGCGATAAGCTAACTGACCTACACAAAGAAGTTTTGCAGAGATTTATTGACCGTGTGAACGCCAATCGCGATTACCGCAATATTGGTGTTAAAATTATTGGTCGTGCCTCACCCACACCGCCAGGTGCAGAGGTTTATAACCAAAAATTATCCGAAAGACGTGCCCAGAGTGTGCGTCGATATCTGAAAGGTAAAGAAGACTACAAATTGCCGACGGTCAAAATCATTTCGGTTAAAGGGCTAGGTGCTTATAAAAACCCTTTGCAGCCGAGAAATGATAGTGAGACCTTTAATGAAATTAACCAATCTGTACAAGTTTTGGTTGTTCGCCAAGAAAAGGATTGAAATATGTTAAATTTATTTAAGAAAAAATGGGTCATTTTTTCGAGCATTGGTGTACTCGCCCTATCCTTGATCATTTGGTTTGCAGGCCCATACCTGATTGTCGCATTGGGCGATTCTTTGAATCGTTGGTTGACGATTCTCCCTTTATGGATTATCTGGTTGGCCATCATTCTATGGTTATACTTTCGGGAGCGCAAAAATAGTCAAGCGATGGTTGAAAGCATCGCCTCCCCTGCTGATGAAGAGATTGCCTCTCTCAAAACCCGTTTTGAAGATGCTTTACAAGCACTTCGCCAAGCGGGGGGCAAAAAACGCTATGGTAATCAATATCTCTATGAATTGCCTTGGTATATTATCATTGGACCACCTGGCTCCGGCAAAACAACGATTTTGAGAAATTCAGAATTGAATTTTCCTTTAAGCGATGATTTTGGTCCTGAGGCAATTCGTGGTGTGGGGGGGACGCGGGATTGTGATTGGTGGTTTACCGATGATGCGATTTTGCTCGATACCGCAGGACGCTATACGACTCAAGATAGCGACGAGTCGGTAGATAAAAAGACTTGGCAAGGTTTCTTAGGATTGCTGAAAAAATACCGCAAACGCAGACCCATCAATGGTATTTTGATTGTTTTGAGTCTCACCGATTTAATGGATCAGAATGAATCAAAAAGCCATGTACGTGCCATTAGAGCACGCCTAAAAGAATTAGATCAAATCCTTAAGATTCGCTTTCCGATTTATGTGCTTTTTACCAAGTGCGATCTCATGGCTGGCTTTATGGAATTTTTTGAACGCCTCACGCCAAGCGAGCGGGGACAAGTGTGGGGTATGACTTTTCAGTCGGAAGAAAAAGGCGTGGTTAAACGGTTTGCAGAGGAATTCGATCTGTTGATGACTCGGTTGAATACACAACACTTACAGCGTGTGTCTGAAGAAAGGAATATGCAGCGACGGGTATTGGTTTACAACTTTCCGCAACAAATCATCTCCCTCAAAGGGGCACTCAATGAATTTTTGGAGGGACTTTTTCGCCCCAATCGTTTTCAACCCAATCCCTTTTTGCGCGGTGTTTACTTTAGCTCTGGTACCCAAGAAGGTTCACCCATTGACCGTATTATGGGGGCTTCGGCGAGAACATTTGGCTTAGAGCAACAGGTTATAGCTGAACAGAATAGTGGCAGGGGGCGTAGCTATTTTGTGAATCGCTTGTTCAAAAAAGTGATTTTCCCCGAATCGGACATTGTCGGATTAGATTTGCGCTTTGAAAAACAACGGCTCTGGTTGCAACGTGCCACCATTGCGGGTGCGGTGGCTATCACTCTATTTTCTACTTATGCTTGGTGGCAGAGTTATGATAAGAATAAAACATTACTAGATGAAATGGATAAATATGTCGAAACCTATTGCATTGAAAGAAATGAGAGCTGCATAGGCAAGACTGAAAAACTAGAAAAAGCCGATTTCAAAGGGATATTGCCCGCCCTCGATAGTTTGCAGAAAGCGGCTCAAATTTATCCGACACTGGTCCGTGAGAATGAAGACAGTGTCCCCGTGTCAATGCGATTGGGTTTATACCAAGGTTATCGGCTCAGCCCTTCAGCACATGATGCTTATTATCGTGTATTGAATAAGGTTTTCCTCCGGCATATTGCCGTGTATCTCTATAATCAAATCGCTGAACAATTAAAAGCGGGGGTGACGGATGACAGCGAGGGTTTTTTATATCAAAACCTCAAAGTCTATTTGATGCTGAGAGAAGAATATGTTAAAAAGCTCGATCCAGAACTTTTACAGGTGTGGATGAGTGATGAGTGGGCAAACGCGCCCGATATTAATTCTGATGATCAAAAACGTTTACAAGGGCATTTGAAGGCACTTTTACAAAGTGACATTATCCCCGTTAAACAAACGGAATTAGAAGATAGGGCGTTAGTTGACAATAGCCGAAAAATTTTATTAAGTAAAGAGCGTTCTTTACAATTATATTGGCAAGTCAAAGAAGAGGCTGATGGCCTCAAATTGCCCCCTTTTCGTGTCAGTTCTGAATTGGGTGAACCGGTGACCAGAGTATTTGCCAGCAAGCGGGGTGGCGATATTCTTGCATTAGAAATACCGGGGTTGTTTACCTATGAAGGATACTGTGGTTTTTTTAAAAAGGAAGTCAAACGTGTCGTTAAAGACAGTCTTGATGAGAACTGGGTATTGGGCTTGAAAGAGCAAGGACTCTTGAATAAAACCCAATCGCAGAAACTGACACGAGATATTCAAGAACTTTATTTCGATGAATATATCAAACGGTGGAAAGAATTCGTGTCTCTTTTCAAAATCATTCCACTGTCGGATATTGATGCAACAGTGCGTATGTTGGATACCGCCTCTATACCTAATTCTCCCATGCGTCGTTTACTTCAAAAAGTCGGACAAAATACCATGTTGCTTTGTAAATCAAAAGCCGACTCCGTCGTCGCTGATGCGGGCGGTGTAGATTCAGCACTGATGGCGGCGAAAGCATTAGGCAGTGGCACAGCGGCTAGTATATTGAATCGTAAACGAAGGCTGGAAGCGGCTAGAAAAAAAGGCAAAAAAGAAAAAGATCCCGCATTAATGGTTGCAGAGGTCTTTGAGCCTTTGTTTAAATTGGTCCAAGGAGAAAATTATAGGGCAGAAGAATTTCACCCTATTTTAGAAAAACTTGGCGAAGTGCGTGAGTTGTTAAATAAACCTCAGGCGGATATGAGTTGGACCAAACGCAATGATGCGATTGGCGATTTGGAACGTACTGCCGATACAATGGCACTTCATCAGCCAGTCAAAGATTGGATAGATTATATTATTGATCGGAGTAAAAGCTTGATTAATGATGTGGTCGATGATAGAGAGACGACGGCAGCACGCGAAAAGGCACGTCAAGAGGCAGAAGCCGCTGCGAAAGCGGCCACTGAAAAGGCTGAGGCTGAGGAAAAAGCGCGTCAAGATAAGATTGCCGATATGAATGCACAATGGCAATCTAAAGTGTTGGCTGAGTACGAGAAATTGCGATATTTTTATCCCTTGTCTGAAGATGGCAAAGATATGCCATTGCCAAGCTTTGCTAAATTCTTTGGTCCTGGGGGTACCTTAGATCAGTTTTTTGATGAACACCTGGCGATTTATATCAATAAGGCGCTCTGGCGATTTAGCGATAATCCTTTAGGATTGTCTAGGGACCTTTTAAAATCATTTAGAGAGGCTGAAGCTATCCAAGATGGCTTTTTCCCGTCAGGATCACAAGTTTCAGTGAGTTTTTACCTCAGCCCTGAAGATTTGGTGGGGACTGATGTTGAACAATTTAGTTTGTTGTTAGGTGATCAAAAATTTGAATATGCTTTTGGTCCGGCACGGGAAACTAAGTTGGAATGGCCTGCCAATGGTACCAAAATACAATTTATGATCAGTGGTGACGCACGAGTGGCTTTGCAGCAGTACGGTGATTGGGCTTGGTTTAGGATATTGGATGATGAGGTGATGCCCACTGGGAATAAACTCGTTTTTACGACTGGAGATGCTATCATGCAGTGTAAAATGCGTGTTGATAGTATCGTTAATCCATTTTACCTGGTTCATTCTAAGGTATTGTCTTCATTTGATTTACCACAACGATTAAATTAAATATGTTAGGTTTCTATGGAAAAATGCCCTGTCGGGGTGACTTTGTGACGAGAGAGCTACCCAAAGATTTCGTGCAGCCGTGGGATAGGTGGTTGCAAGACAGTCTCGCGAATAGTCATGAACAATTGGGCGAAAGCTGGGTGGATACTTATTTGTTCAGTCCGATTTGGCATTTTATGCTCTCTGCTAATCTCTGTGGCAGCTCGTCTTGGATGGGTTTGATGATGCCCAGTGTAGATAAAGTTGGACGCTATTTTCCTTTAACGCTGGCGGTCAATTTACCGTCTCAAATAGCGGTGACTAGTTTAGCCGATAAGGCGATTGCTAATTGGTTTGCCCAAGCGGATAATTTAGCCCTTTCTACACTGGAAGAATCGTTTGATATGGCGCAATTTGAGCAAAAAATTGCTCAATTAGAGTTGCCACCCATGAGCAATGCAAAAGCTTACCAGACAGCTTGGTACGTCCCTGTTCTCCATAATGATGATTTTGCGGCACAATGTAAAAGTGTGGCAGAAACGGGGTGCAGGGAAAATTATAGTCTTTGGTGGACGAGTGAAAGTGAAGGTTTTCAGAGGGCTTTTATCTTTTGTGAAGGTTTACCACCTCATAGCGGTTTTGCCGCATTTTTAGATGGGGAATGGCAACAATGGGGATGGCAATTAAAAAATGTTTAGTTGGACTTCAGCCGCGTTAACTGACGTTGGTAAGCGGCGTAAGATTAATGAAGACGCTTATTTGGATCTACTTGATACAGGGCTTTGGGTGGTCGCTGATGGCATGGGGGGATATGAAGCGGGGGATGTCGCAAGTAAAGCTATCATTGATGGGTTGAAAACAACCCAACCCCCAAAAAAGATGAGTGTTTTTGTCGAAGAGGTTGAAAATCGTTTATTGAACGTCAATACTCAAATATATGAATTGGCGAGAGAACGTCGCTGTACCATAGGTAGCACGGTTATTGGCTTATTGGCGCACCAGTCTCATGCTGTCATCGTTTGGGCGGGCGATAGTCGCGCCTACCGTTATCGTGCCGGTCAACTTGAGCGCATATCGCAAGATCATAGTCAGGTAGAAGAACTGATTGAACAAGGTTTGCTATTACCTGAAGAGGCGGAAACTCATCCTGATGCTAATGTGATCACCCGTGCCGTTGGGGCTCAAGAGCACTTGTTTTTAGATTTTGATATTTATCCTGTTGAACATAAAGATATTTTTTTGCTTTGTAGCGATGGTTTATATAAGGAAATAACGGACTCAGAGATTGCAGAGGTTTTATCCAAAAGGCTGTTCAATTGTCATAGAGCCGCTCAACAATTAATTGATCTGGCGCTGACTCGTAAATGCAAGGATAATGTCACCGTCATTGTTATTCAAGCGCGATATAAGAAATAGGGGTGATTAATATGGCGGATAACAGTTTAAGGGGCTTGGCAAAGGCTTATTTTAAGGGAGATTATGAATGGGATACTTATCTTCAGCAACGTAGTCAATTGATAGATAAGATAACTAAAGTGCCTATTGTTGACAAGCAGTCGTCAACGCCAATTGTAAAGTATGCGATTGTGGCAGGGATGATACTACTTGTGGGGGGGGCTTTGGGGGTTTTTTGGGTATTGAAAGAATCAAAAGTCCCTTTGAGTGAAGAAGTGCCCCCCGACACACCAGAGGTAGTAGAACAAGAAACTGTTCCTTTAGAAGAACCCCCACCACCTTCTGAACCCGCTCAACAAAAAGAGGCAGGCAATTTGGATGAATCGCAAGCGGCAAACACCGATGACATTGAGCCGCCTACTGTGGAGTCTGAGCCTCAAGTCGTTGAAACAAAGGCACCCGTTTTATTAAAACCTACGCAGGAGGCTTTAACTGAACAAGATAAAGCAAAAATAGTGCAATTGTTGCGAGAATGTCAAAAACAGTTAAAAGCCGACCATCTCATGACGGCTCCTAAAGGGAAGACAGCACTGGTTTGTTATAGAGATGTTTTGGCTATAGAATCGGATAATGCAGAGGCACTGAATGGCTTAAAAGCCATAGAGCAACGTTACGAAATATTGGCAGAGCGTGCTTTAAACAATAAGAGATTTCGCAAAGCCAAAAAATATTTGGAACGTTTAGAAAAAGTGAATCCAGACTCACCGGCTTTAGCTGACTTAAAACAGCGTTTGGAGGAAGCTGAACGCTAGTACTCTGTCAAGGTAAAATTGACAAGGTACTCCTAGTGCAGGAGGGCTTCACTGCCTCAGTGTTTATCAAATAAATTTTCATACCACTAAAAAACCTTGAATCGCGGATTTTACGGATGACACGGATGACACGGATTAAAAACCTGAAAACACTCATTATCCTCACTTTTGCCTTTGACTTTAAATCAGCGTAATCCGTGTCATCCGTAAAATCCGTGATTCAAGGGGTTTAAGTAAACAGAGCAGACGGGGTTGCAAACACCTATGTACAAAAAATTTAACGATCCTAAAAAATATCTCCTGTTGATAGTGTTGATACTGGGCGGTTGTGCGAGTGAGCCTGACTTGCCTTCTCCAGTGCAGCCTACGCAGCAACAGCCCACTGATTTCAGGTTTATTACAGCGAAAACCCAAGACAGTTTAGCCTCTCTCGCGTTGAAATATTTAAACGATGAACGAGAAGCTTGGCGGATTGCTGAATTTAATGGTATGCTCACGCCCGGCCAACTAGTGATTATTCCTCTTTTCAATTTTAGACCCAGTGGATTGACAGCGTTAGGGTATCAAACGGTCCCAGTACTCAGTTATCATCATTTTTCAAAGAGCAAGGGAGATAAATTGCACGTTAGAGCGGACCATTTTGAGCAGCAGATGCAATTTCTAAAAGATAATGGCTATCGCGTTATCACGATTGATCAATTGTTCGATTTTTTAGAATTAGGGCAGGTGCCAGAAAAATCGGTCGTGATTACTATTGATGATGGCGGGAGTGATACCTATCACATTGCTTTTCCAATTCTTAAGAAATACGATTTTCCAGCCACTTTGTTTATACAGACTGATTTAATTAACCAGAGTCCGAAAACACTATCATGGGCTCAAATTCGGGAAATGGTGATTCACAGAGTTCAATGTCACACGAAAACACTTCGCAATTTAAGTAAGCAGAAATCGGGGGAATCAGATGATTTTGAAAGGGAGTTGGACGAATCCAGACGGGTTATTAAACAACAACTGGATTTTAATGTGAAATATTTGGCTTACCCCGAGGGAGAAGCGAACCCACTTGTCGTTGATTTACTTAAAAAACAGGGCTATCGTGGCGCGTTTACCATTAGGCAAGAAAGTAATCCGTTCTTTGTTAATAACTATAGAATCAATCGTGCGATGATAGACGGTGCTTCCCCTCTGAAAAACTTTGAAAAAACGCTCAAAACCTTCAAGAGGATAAAAGGTTTTGCCGTCGAACCGATTGATCAAGCCAAATCTTTTAGAATAATTTTACCTAAACAGGCAGAGCAGTATTACAAAAAAGGCCAGTGGCGGACCGCGTTGTTGTACTGGAAAATGATTAGAGATTTCTTAATTTTTAAAGCAGGAGAGAGAACGCTCATCAACAAAGCCCAACAGAAAGTCGTCACGATAGAAGGGAAACTTCGCAGTCAAGCTGAGGTTTACTTTAAACAAGGGAAAGATTTTTATCAAAAAAAGGACAAGAAGAGTGCAAAAGCGGCGTTGCTTCGCGCACTTTTATTCAATCCTGAACACAAACAAGCACTTCGCTTTTTAAAAACGCCGGGCATGAGTTTGCCGGTTATAGCGCCTTTAAAACCAGTGGAACCCAAGACAAAAAAGATCAAAACAAAAAAGGCAAAAAAGGTCAAAACAAAAAAGGTCAAAACAATCTGTGGCGTAAAACTCACCAAATCGAAAGACAGCTTAGCCAACGACTATTATGCCAGTGGCCACAAATATTTTAATGATAATCAAATATCCCAAGCGAAAAGTGCGTTTAGAACGGCGAAATGTCTAGGTCATAGCGAGGCTGCACAGATGTTGAATGTACTTCCTTGAGCGTAAGTAATAACTACAGGGATTTTTTTTTAGCAGGGATAAGTCAAAACCGCAACTGATCTACTTTGTCAGATTTGGCGTTTCGCCACTGTGTGGCATGTAGCGTATCCACCCTACAACTGGTTTATCCTGTCATATCATCATTAATGAGGTAATTGAAGGTTTTATTCGTTGTCCTCCATTAGTTGTACTCACCACAAAAAAAAACTAACTTAGAAAGTGCTATTGAAAAGATTATTTCACAAATGGTAGCAATGACTCCAATAAATATTATGGCCGACTCCTAGCCAATATATGGAAAAAAAAAGCATGTCAGATGATAAAACTCGGCTACAGGATCATTCCACTGTCAAGCAGCGTTCAAAAGTTCGGACTTATCGAAATCGCACAGACAGTTCAAAATCGAAAACATTCAGTGACCATTCAATATTACAGAGTCCTGCTCAATGGGAGCGCATTGATGAAAAAGAGCTTTTCCAAGCAGGGACGATCATCCGAGATAATTATCGCTTGGAAGAACAAATTGGCAAAGGTGGTATGGGTGTCGTCTGGAAAGCTGTTGATTTAATTCAAGTCGCTGGGGACTCGCGTGATGTTTATGTCGCCATCAAATTTTTAAATAAAGACTTCAAACAACATCCTAATGCTCTAAAAGCATTGGTACGTGAATTTGCGAAATATAAAAGGCTCATTCATCCTAACATTGTCAAAGCTTATCAATTAAATCGTGTCTGTGATATTGTTTTCATCGTGATGGAATTTATAGACGGGATTCCATTAGATGAGTTTATAAAACAGCATCCGAATGGTATTCCACTTTCTCAAGCTGAACCTATTATTAGAGGCATGGGGGAGGCGCTGGCATACGCTCACGAACAAGATATTGCCCATTTGGATTTTAAACCCGCTAACGTTTTTTATGATCAGGGCGTTACAAAAGTTATTGATTTTGGTATTGCCCAATTTATTGAAGTGTCTGATCGGGAGAAAACGAGATTTAAGGGTAGCGGGGCATTCACAAAAGCTTACGCCAGTTGTGAGAGGTTAGCAGAATTAGAGCCGGCACCTTGCGATGATATTTATGGATTAGCTTGTGTGACTTATGAATTATTGTCTGGAAAACATCCATTCAACAAAACAAGGGCAGATAAAGTTAAGTTAACTAAAGAATTTTTTCCACCAAAGCCTATCAAGGATTTGAAAAATAAGCAAAATAAGGCACTGCGGCGGGCTCTCGCCTTTGAACGGAAAAATAGAACGCCCACTGTCGAGAAATTTTTAGAACAATTTTTCTTATCAAAACCGATTGGATCTAGCTTGGCAGCCGCTAGCATTTTTATCCTCCTCCCGTTGGTGATCGTCATGGCATTTTTGGTGATCAACTTGCCGTCCGATAAGAAAATTCCAGAAATTGAAAATTCTCCGCAACGTAACGCGCTAATCCATCTTGTGAAAGTCAATGAGTTGAGTACCGCGTTCACCAGTGCAGATAAAGCAAAAATTGAGAGTGGCCTTTCCAAACTAAGCGGGGCGAATGAGGCGTTTAGACTAGAAGTCCTTGAAAAAGTTGAAGTTCGAGAGGCGTTGATCAGTTATTATATGGATGAGTCAAGCAATGAGGCTTTTCCAAAGGCGTTCCAAATGTTGGACGAGGCTTTGAACCTTTTTTCAGCTTATCCAAAGGCGCAAAATGTGCTAACAAGCCACAAAGCTGAACTTAAAAAACTTCAGGAGAAAGCTAAGGAAAAACGGCTTAAAACGCTTCAAGCAAAATATCGGCAGTATCTGAGCGCCGGTAAATGGTTGCCTGATGACAGCGGAGATGGTATTGTTGATGTGCTTGCTCAGATCAAAAATATTGATCCCAATTATTCGCTCCTCAAAAAGGCTAAATTACACCAAGCGTTTGAGAGGAAAATTAGTCAATTGGTATTCGCCAAAGGGGATACAACTTTACCAATCAAAGATTTGTTTCAAGCGTGGAGAAGTTTACTCCATTTCAGTCAACGGGATAAGGAGAGATTACAACGCACTCTCAATTTTGTTTGGCTGTTCTACCGAAAAAAGGGTTTTGAAGCGAAAAAACGAGGCGATAAAGAGAATGCCATCAAATATTTTATGTACATTCTGGAGTTAGATTGGAAAAAAGAAGTTAATAGAGTGATGGCAAAACAAGTCGAAGACGCTTTGGCGGAGTTGATGTAGGGGCAAACCCTTGTGGTTGCCCTGAGCGTAATTATTTATCTGAACAGGGTAAAATAAATAAATAAATCAATCAATCAATCAATCAATCAATCAATCAATCATGGCAGAAACATTAGAAAAACTAGCAGAAATAGGAAAAACGCCCCTTGGTGAAAATCCACCCGATCCGAGAAAAGTACATAATGAGAGTCCTGAATTTGAGGTATTAGATCAAGAAATTGCTAAATTAAGTTCTCTCAATGCGGACACTGTCGTCCAGTGGCGAGAGGTGATTAGCGCAAGCAGTCTCATTATACGTGAAAAATCTAAGGATTTAGAAGCCGCAACTTACCTATGCAGGGGCTTATGGGAACGCGAACGTTATGCCGGTTTGCGTGTGGGCTTTACCATTCTCCGAGATATTATTCAAGCACATTGGGATATCGCCTATCCACCTAAGAAAAAGGCGAGAATGCGTGCTGGTAAAATTGCGTGGTTAGTCGATAGAGTCGGCAAAATATTAGCGCGTGAAGATGATAATAGGGTAAAAATAAACGCCCCTAAACCCGAAGAAAAAGAGGCGGCTATCGCTTGTGCTGTTCTCATCAAGGAAATTGAAAGTTTACTTTATGAGAAGTTAGGCGATAATGCGCCTATTTTAAGGGAAGTACGTGAGCCACTTAAAGAGTATCAACAAAATTTTGAGCGAGAAGATCAGGAGGCGGAGCAAAAAGCTCAACAAGAGCCGGAGCAACAAGCTAAACCAGAGGTGGTGCAAAAAGCGGCTCAACCAGCCCCGCCACCTCAACAGCAAGCGACTGCCCCTAAACTGGATATGCCGCAAGCCCCTCAGTCATTAGGCTCTGCAAAGGATATTAAAGATGCGTTTGCCATTTGTCATAGCACACTCTATAAGATTGCAGCGATAAAACGTGCGGAAAAACCATCTAATCCGATACCTTATCGTCTTTTGCGTTTTTCCGCCTGGATGAGCATTGAATCTAAGCCTGCTATCGATGAAAAAAAAGGAAATACTTTTTTTCCGCCGCCTCCAAAAAACAAGAACGATTATTATACTCAATTGTTGGAAAAGGGACAATATGTGGATTTGATTGAACAGATGGAAAATATTTTTGGGCGTCCAGAAGGACAGCCTATTAATGCTTATTGGTTAGACGCACATCGTTTTACGGCGATGGCCTTAGAAGCGCTAGGGCCACAATATAGCCAAGCGAAACAAGCTGTTATGGATGAATTGGCCGCTTTTTTGCGGCGTTTTCCTGATATCCCTGATCTGACTTTTAATGACGGTAAGACGGCTTTCGCAGATGCTCAAACGAAACTTTGGATTTCTGAACAGGTTTTGGCGGCTCAATCAAGCGGAGAATCTGGCGGAGAATCTGGCGAGGCGCAAGCTTGGATCAAAACCGCTAAGGAGGCTAAACAATTAGCCTTAGCGGGTAAAGAGCAATTTGCCGAAGGTTTGTCCCTCTTAGAAGAGGGGGGAAAATCAGCGCCCAGTCAGCGTGAACAGTTTTTTTGGCTGCTGGAACAAGCCCGTTTTTGTTATGATACTGATCATGTCGATTTAGCTGTGCCCCTGCTTGAATTTTTGGAAAAGCAAGTGGCGCGTTTTGCGTTAGAAGAATGGGAGCCTAGGCTCAGTGTCGATGCAGCACGTTTGTTGTTGATGTGTCATAATAAAGTATCTAAGGATCAAAAAACGCCCAAGGATGATAAAATGTCTGAACTCAATAAGCGGCTGTATGCGCGTCTTTGTCGTTTGGATGTGTCGTCGGCGTTGGCTTTAGGTAAACAATACAATCCTTAGGAGTCGGCCAGATTTATCTTGGGCGCCTCGTCCAAACCGAAGGTGGAAACTTAAAAGCGAGAAAAATTATGCCAAAAGAAGGTTCAATCGCGCCAAAAGAGCGCATTAATATTCGTTATAAACCTCATACGCCTGGAGAGCCAGAGGAGGAATTACCCCTCAAGCTGATGATGGTAGGGGATTACACGCAGCGACCCGATGATAGACCTTTAGAGGAACGCGAGCCGATTAATGTTGATAAGGACAATTTTAATGATGTCATGCGCGAGCAAGAGTTAGGCGTAGATATCAATGTTCGAGATCGTCTTTCTGAAAACGCTGCGGATGATGCTGAACTCAGTCTTCATCTGAAATTTGAGACTCTCAAGGATTTTGAGCCAGAACAAATCGTTCGCAATGTGCCCGAGTTAAATAAATTGTTGCAATTACGCGAAGCTTTGGTGTCCTTGAAAGGTCCATTGGGTAATTTGACCGGTTTTCGTCGGAGTATTCAGAAATTATTAGATGACGACGGACAGCGAAAGTTGTTAGATGAACTGATTCAAAATCAGAGTGAAAGTAATCCAACTGCCTAGTGCAGGAGGGCGGAAATCCCGATACCATGACAGGGCAACCACTAGGGCCTTGCCCCTACAATATCAATCGCAGAGGGTAGGGGCAATCCTTTATGGTTGCCCCTTATGGTACGCCTTGCACTCCTGAGTGCGTGTGTTTTGCTGCGTCAAAAGACGTGGCAAGTACTTTTGAAGATGAGGTGCTTGAAGATAAGGAGGTAGAGATGGGATCATATAACCATAGTTGGGTACAAGCCGCTTTAACGAGTTTGTTATGGAATGACGAAAGGTTTACTATTTTGACCGAATTAAGTTTGGATATTAGTCAATATGATTTGACTCAATATGCTGTTAAGGCTAAAGATGAACTTAAGCCTGATATTTGTGCATATTCAAGTGAAAATGGATTTCAAGAATTCGATATTATAAAAATGACAAATATGCCTTTATTGGCTATTGAAATTCTTTCTCCCAGTCAAGGAACTAAAGAGTTAAAAGATAAGGTTCGTGCTTATTTTGACTTAGGTGTGAAGTCATGTTGGTTAGTTATCCCTGATGTTCAATTAATTACGGTTTACGCGAAACCAGGGCAATTTAAAAACTTTGATGTACAACATGACACTGAAGTTGTTGATGAGGTGATGGATATTCATTTACCTATTGCGAAGGTGTTTGGAAAGCACCTTGCATGAGTTTTTTTTAAAGGAGATATAACATGGCAGAGACAGACGCATTAGAACCGGAAGTGACCACTGCTGAACAAGAGGCAGTACCTTCATTGCTTGAGGGCATTATGGAGGAAACCAAGCTCAAACCGACAGAGGAGGGTTATGCTGAAACTGTTCAGGGGGTAGAAGCCCTGATTGCCGAGTTACTGAAAAGACCTAAAGGAGAAAAGGTCAACAAAAACGTTCTCGATCAAATGATCGTTGAAGTTGATCAAAAGTTAAGCGCTCAAGTGGATGAAATTTTACATCATGATGATTTTCAAAAACTTGAGTCAACTTGGCGCGGTTTAAAGTTTGTGGTGGACAAAACCAATTTCCGCGAAAACATCAAGCTGGAAATATTGAATGTCTCCAAAGATGACTTGTTAGATGATTTTGAAGAATCACCCGAAGTCGTCAAATCGGGCTTGTATAAACATGTCTATACAGCGGAATATGGTCAATTCGGTGGAAAACCGGTAGGGGCAATGATTGCCAATTATGATTTTGGCCCCAATGCGCCAGATATGAAACTGCTGCAAAATGTAGCCAGCGTGGGCGCGATGGCACACGCCCCCTTTATTGCCGCAGCGGGACCCCAGTTTTTTGGTGACGAGGATTTTTCCAGATTGCCTAACTTGAAAGATTTAAAGGCCATTTTTGAAGGACCTAGATACCTCAAGTGGCAAGCCTTCCGAGAATCCGAGGATGCCCGTTACGTTGGCTTAACCCTGCCACGTTTTCTCTTGCGCTTGCCTTATGATCCGGAAAATAATCCGGTGAAAGCCTTTAACTATGAAGAAAATGTCAAGGGCTCTCACAACGATTATCTCTGGGGCAACACCGCTTATGCTTTTGCCACCCGTTTGACAGATAGCTTTGCCAAATATCGCTGGTGTCCAAATATCATCGGACCTCAAAGTGGCGGCGCTGTAGAAGATTTGCCCCTGCATCAATATGAATCCATGGGGCAATTGCAGACCAAAATCCCGACAGAAGTGTTAATCTCGGATCGGCGCGAATATGAATTGGCAGAGGAAGGTTTTATTGCGCTGACTATGCGTAAGGATAGTGATAATGCGGCTTTTTTCTCCGCAAATTCGGTGCAAAAGCCCAAAAATTATCCCAACACGCCGGAGGGCAAGGAGTCCGAAACCAATTATAAGTTGGGTACCCAGTTGCCTTATATGTTTATCATCAACCGCTTGGCGCACTATATTAAAGTGCTGCAACGCGAACAACTTGGTGGTATCAAAGAGCGTGTTGATCTCGAAGCAGATCTGAATAAATGGCTAAGGCAATATATACATGATGCTGATGGTGCGACTGCTGAGGTTCGTGCTCGCAAGCCGTTACGAAAGGCTGAAATTACCGTCGAAGATGTGGAAGGCGAGCCCGGTTGGTATCGGGTTAATATGAAGGTGCGTCCGCATTTCAAATATATGGGGGCGGATTTTACTTTGTCTTTGGTGGGAAAATTGGATAAATAAAAAATCTTTTCTCGTTCCCACGCTCTGCGTGGGAAACGAAGTAACGGAGCGAAGCGGAGATCATGCCTGCCTCGACGCTCTGCGTCGAATTTTCAGAGGATATTATAAATGTTAAATATAAGCATTAAAATTTTATGTATTATACTTTATCTATCCATTGTCCCGAGTCATGCAGAGCTAAGGCTGGTTGAGGAAAATTCTCAATCGCTGATCTTTGAGTTAACCATACCTGAATATATCATATCTGAAAAACACTTGTCAGGTAATACCTACCAAACCATACATATTCCAGACACGGGCGACACACCGAGCAAACATCAATTACCCGTTCGGGGTACATTAATTGCCCTCCCTGAAGCTAGCGAGATTCAACTAGAAATCTTAGACAGCGAGATTGAATTTTTGTCTGGCATTTTGCTGCCGCCTGAACAGTCCGAATTGCCGACAAGTCCTGTCAAAATTGGCCTGATTGGGCATATCCGTGAACAAAGGGTGGCACAAATACAGTTTTTTCCAGTGTTGCACAATCCCATTCAACAAACCGTCAAACTTTACAAAAAGTTACGTGTCAAAGTCAGCTTTTCTAAGCAGACACGAGCTGGCAATGTGGTGGAAGATTCGCCAGAGTTTGATGCAATGTTAAAGAGTTTGTTGGTGAATGATGCGACGAGTGGTCGCTTATTACGCACCAGTACCCGCACAACAAGGGATAGCAATTGCGAGCCACTGCCGCCCGCCATAAAACTCAGCATAGATAAAACCGGTGTGTATGCGCTCAGCCATGCAGACTTTTTGGCTTTAGGGCTGGATTTGTCCTTGCTGAATGCTAAACAAATTCAGTTGACTCATCAAGGTTATCCCGTGTCTATCTTTATTGCTGGGGAGGAGGATGGCGTTTTCGAACCTGGTGATGTTTTATTTTTTTATGCCCAAGCCGCAAACAATAATAATATATATTGGCTCTCTCTCAATCCAGACGGTGGTAAGAGAGTGAATTTTAAAGATGGCACGCCAAAGCCTAGCTATCCAGCGTTGAGCGAATTTACACAGACAGTGCATATTGAGTCTAATACTCTCTACTGGTCACGGATGCCTGATAGTATCAACAAAGATCGTCTGTTTTGGAAACAGCTCGATCCTGGTAATTCCCTAGAAATGCCGATCACTTTGCAGCATTTGGCTCAAACCTCAAAAAATGCCACTATTCGCGTGATGTTGCAAGGCAAAACGGATGATCGTGCGACGAGTCCCAACCACCATACCAAAATCTTGCTCAACGGTGTTGAAATCCATGATGCTCAATGGAGTGGTCAACAGATTTTTCTACAAGAAGTCAGCCTCCCGCAAGCTAAGCTGCTTGAAGGTAAAAATACTGTCACTCTCGTTTCAGTCGGAGATACTGGGGCTACGGTAGATGTCCTTTATGTCAACTGGCTGGAAATTGACTACACAGCGACGATGACGGCTGTTGAGGATCATTTGATATTTAAGGTGAGTGGCGTTGAGCCATACAATTTGACGGTCAATGGCTTTACTCAGTCCGATTTGTTGGTGTTGGATGTCACTAATCCGTTTAACATAGTGCCGCTGCTAGGCGCGACGGGTACTCAAATTCAGTATGCGGATCAATTGGACGGTAATAAGACATACTATGCTTTTAGTTTGACAGAAAAGCATCTACTGAAACCGGCCGCGATGAGTCTGGATTTGCCCACTATCCGCCTTCAATCTCCCTGCAATCAGGCTGATTATTTCATCATCTATCACGATAGTTTTGACATCAAGGCACTCGAAAATCTCATCGTGGCTCGCGGCAAAAAGGTCATGGCTGTGCAGGTTTCTGATATTTATGATGAATTTAACCACGGTATGCCCTCACCGCAGGCGATTAAGGATTTTCTCACTTATGCCTACGAAAATTACACGCAGCCCCGTCCAGCTTATGTCGTGTTAGTGGGCGATGCCAATCAAGACACTTTAAACGAGTTGGGAGATGGCATTAATTACGTCCCCACCCACACTTTTCATACCTTTTTGATGGGAGAAACCGCTAATGACAATTGGTTTGTGAGCGTGAGTGGTGATGATCCTTTGCCTGATATGTTTTTGGGACGCATACCGGTCAGAACCCAAGCCCAATTGGATGCGGTGGTTAAAAAACTGATCCGCTATCCGAAAGTGCCATTGGATGGTTGGGAGCAAAATGTTCTTTTTGTGGCAGATGATATACCCGAATTTGAAGCCGTTTCTGATCGGTTGATAGAAAAATATTTGGCAGACTATAGCCCGACGCGGATATATCTAAGCACTGAAGATGAAAAAATCGTGACGCAAAAGATTAGTCAAGCTATCAACGCGGGCGCGGTTTTGACAAATTACACGGGGCATGGCAGCCTCAACCTTTGGGCGGGGGAAATTATATTTAATTTTGAAGATGTAGCATTATTAAATAATCCTGACAAATTGACCTTTGTAGTCGCCTTAAATTGCCAAAATGGCTGGTTTTCTTACTATCAACCTTTTCGTGGCACCAGTGATAGCCTCGCGGAGGCTTTTCTCAAAGCGGATGGCAAAGGGGCGATTGGTATGTTTGCTCCCAGCGGCTTGGGCTATACCTTTGAACATGAAATTCTCGCCAATGAATTATTTAAGCGTCTATTTCAGGACAAAGAGACAGAAATAGGCAGCCTAACCACTGCGAGTAAAATTGCTGCCGTTACCAACTATGGTATCTCCACAGATAATCTGAAAATGTTCACCCTGTTTGGTGAGCCGAGCCTGCGATTGCGCCTGGAATGAATAAACGACAAGGATGTGCGTTTCAATTTAGAATGGGTGTTACTTAACTGATTGTAAATTATTATTTTCTCATTGCTTATATAAGGTCATTGTAGTTTTTTATGATAATTTAATGACTTGACAGACTCATCAAGTCATGTAAAATCTTGAGCCGCTATGTCGCTTTTAAAAAACTAAACAGGAGATAAATTAAAAACATGAGTGAAAATAAACCACATGGCAAAAAATTTTTTATACTGGGTACATTGATATTTATCGGCGGCATTGTGTTCGCTGGTGCTTTTAGCGTAGCCTTAGACTTTACCAACACCACCGAGTTTTGCACATCTTGTCATAGCATGCAGACCAACCTGGAAGAATTGAAACAGAATCTGCATTATAATAATGCTTATGGAGTCACAGTCGGTTGTGCTGATTGCCATGTTCCACATTCTTTAGGTCCGAAACTCTGGGCTAAACTGATGGCTGCCAAAGATGTTTACCATGAAATTATGGGGACGATTGACACGCCTGAGAAATATGAGGAGCGCCGTTGGCATATGGCTAACCTTGTATGGGATAAAATGAAGGCTTCTGATTCACGAGAATGTCGTGGATGCCATTCTTTTGAACACATGGATTTCGAGAAGCAAGACCGAGGCGCAAGTAAAAGGCATAAATGGGCTATCGATAAAGGAAAAACCTGTATTGAGTGCCACCAAGGCATTAGCCACACCTTACCTAAAGAATTTTTTTAATTAAGTAAGTCGGGCAACCACAAGGGATTGCCCCTACCTTCAATGCCGTAGGGGCAATCCTTTATGGTTGCCCGACACGATATGGCATTGGGTTTTGGATACCCCGTTGGTTTTTAACTACTGTTGGCTAGCGAAAAAATGGAGCAGGGCAGGCATGTCACCCTCTTTCAATTTCTTCATCTGTTTCTTCATCTTTTTCGGTTGTGTTGTACGCTTGCCGTTCGCAAATTGCTCAAGCTGGGATTCAAGATACTGCATGGACTGTCCAGCTAAGATACTCGCATCGTCCTCCGGATCACTACCATTGCTCGTGTGACATTTCCGACAGCGTTTTTTGTAGACCTTTTTGCCTTTCTTAGCCATTTTAGAATCAAACGCTTGCTCGCGTGGGACAAATGTCTGGCTCGCAAAATAGTCGCCTAAGGCGGTCAGTTCTTGCTCGTTAAACGACTTGGCAATGGCATTCATATCGGTCTCATCATGCCCCTCAGTCTTGAATTTCTCGCCTTGCCTTGTCCCGTTTTTGTAGGCAGTCATGGTGTCACTGAAGTAAGCAGTGGAGAAGCCGGCGATGTTAGGGATTTCCTTTTTATCGCTAATACCGTTTTTGCCATGGCAACGTTCACACTTTTTAGCCAGTTCTGCCCCGTTTGGTGCTGCAATGACCGTTCCAGCCATGAGGAGCGCCCCACCCGCGAGTAATAAAGTCAAGCCTGTTTTTCCAATCATAAATGATCTCCTATTAGTTAAGGGTATTTTGGAGTCCAAGATTTATCTTGGATTTATAAAATAAGCTAAAAAATTTTTTGTGTCAATCAAAATTTGACACCATTTTTTTTACTCATCCAAGATAAATCTTGGACTCCCAGGCAAGTTTTTATAACATGAATGTTGAATTGTCACAAAAAGAAAATACACAACCCGTGCGTTTATCTGTTTATGAAAAAAACTGTTTATTAGAAACTTTAGAGACGGAATTGACTAAACGGGGAGGGGGGCAAGTCTGGCTATTTGGCTCCAGAGTCAATTTGGAAGCTAAAGGTGGCGATATTGATTTATATATTGAATTAAATACGCCAATTGAAAATAAATTAGCCTTTGTTCGCCAATTAAGTATTGCCCTTGAGAAAAAATTAGGGGAACGCAAACTAGATATCGTTGTCAAAGCACCAAATACACAAGATTCTGCTTTACACAAGATAGCAAAACAACGAGGGGTATTATTATGTCAAATGAGTTAGAGCTTGAGTATTTTCAAGAACAATTGAGACTGGCACAACAAATGGTAGTGGTTTTACGCTACTCTTTTGAACGGGCAACACCGATTGCACCGTTAATTAAAACAGAAAATCCTGAAATCAATGCTGAACAAGCCGAAATTTTAGAAGCTTTAACAGCCCGTTTTGCTCGGCTAAATGATACCCTCACACAAAAACTGTTTCGTGCCATAGATGCCTTAGAATTAACCGATGAAGGCAGTCTCATTGACCGTTTCAACCGTATGGAAAAACGGTCTCTGGTTAAAAGTGCTAACGAATTGATTGAAATGAGAAAATTGAGAAACCAAATCGCCCATGAGTATGTGTTTGAAGATTTAATGCCATTGTATGAAAACGTATTTGAGCAATGTGAAATATTGTTCAATGTGATGGATGCGATTGCAAATTATGCGTGTGCTAATGGGTGGAATCAGTAAGCGTGGACGTCCAAGATAAATCTTGGACTCCTGTGTAAAATATTTTACAATCGCACCTCAATCCCCTGCGCTGCCATCTGTTGTTTAGCCTCAGCAATGGTATATTCACCAAAATGAAAAATACTGGCTGCCAGCACCGCATCCGCTTTGCCTTCAAGTACCCCCTCTGCAAGATGTTCCAAGGTACCCACGCCACCAGAAGCAATCACGGGGACAGTCACCGCCTCACTGATGGTACGTGTCAACGCCAAATCAAATCCATTGCGTGTCCCATCTCGATCCATACTCGTCAGCAATATTTCTCCCGCCCCCAAATTGACCATTTTTTTAGCCCACTCTACGGCATCAAGTCCCGTCGGCTTCCGCCCACCGTGTGTGAAAATTTCCCAACGTTTTTGACTGACTTGTTTAGCATCAATGGCGACAACAATGCACTGTGAACCAAAATGGCTACTGGCTTCTCCGACAAAATCGGGATTAAAAACGGCAGCCGTGTTAATTGCCACCTTATCCGCGCCAGCATTGAGCATTTTCCGAATATCAGCCAATTGACGGATGCCTCCGCCAACTGTTAAAGGAATAAAAACGTCGCTGGCAACTTCTTCAACGACATGTACCATCGTTTCACGGTCATCAGAACTGGCGGTAATATCCAAAAATGTCACTTCATCCGCGCCTTGCTCATCATACCGCTTAGCAATTTCTACCGGATCACCGGCATCGCGGATATTGACAAAGTTAACGCCTTTAACAACCCGTCCTGCATCAACATCTAGACAGGGAATAATACGTTTTGCTAATCCCATCGAGTCTGCCTATTGTGTAAAAAAACTATCAGCCAACTTTTGCGCCTGCGCTAAATCCAGAGAGCCTTCATAAATCGCCCGCCCCGTAATGGCACCCATGATGCCTTCTTCTGCCACTTCACACAAGCCCTTTATATCATCTATTGTGGTAATGCCCCCCGAGGCGATGACTGGAATATCAATTGAGCGTGCCAAGGCAACAGTTGATTCAACATTCACGCCCTGTAGCATACCGTCACGACTAATATCAGTAAACACAATCGCCTCAACGCCATCCTGTTCAAAGCGTTGTGCCATATCAATTGCAGTATGATGAGACAATTTGGACCAACCCTCTGTTGCCACTTTACCATCACGGGCATCTAAACCTACAATAATATGCCCCGGAAATCCCAAACAAGCCTCAGTCACAAAATGCGGTGTTTGAACCGCCTGGGTACCAATAATCACATATTGAACCCCTGCCTCAAGATAAGCCTGTATAGTCTCCTCATCACGAATGCCGCCACCGACTTGTATTGGAATATCAGGATAAGTTTCAACTATCTGATGAATGACTTCCGCATTGACGGGCTTACCAGCAAAGGCACCATTTAAATCCACAATATGTAAACGACGTGCGCCTGCCTTGATCCAACGTTCTGCCATTGCGACTGGATCAGTAGAAAAGACCGTATCATCTTCCATACGACCCTGCTTGAGCCGTACACAGTGACCATCTTTAAGATCGATGGCGGGTATGACTAACATTTTGAATTCCTCAAATTGATAATTAATAATTAACTACCCAAAAACGAACGCGCCATAATGCTCTTAGGTAAACCAATAAACCGTTCCATCAGTATTTCTCCCTCAGGAAAAAGCAACATCATTTCCTTTTTAGTCAGTAAACGTGGATCGTCTTCATCTAATAGCGCTTGATTCAGAGTATAACCCTTTATTCGCATTAATAACCAAACTCCAATCGGGCGAGGCAGAAACTGAAAAAACGGTAAAAGAACGTGAGGTTCAATGAAAAACCAGTAATTTGGTGTCTGTACAAAATAATACCGTCCAACACGCTGTAATTCGCTAGCCATCGCTTGGATCTGCACCCAACCTCCCACATGTTCAATAACAGAATTTGAGTGAACAATATCCCACTCCTTATCTTTGATAGCCTCAAGATGACAAGCATTACCAATTAATCTTTCAATAGAGACATTGTCATATATATTTTTCATCCCTAAATCAAAGTCATGATAATTGAGATTAATCAGACTAATCCGAAATTTAATATCATTAAACTCACTAAAAGGAAAATTATCCCAGTATGTTTCTGTTCCACCAATATCAAGAATGTTAATTGTCGTTCTAACTTCTTTCTGAATGACATAGCGAATAAGCTCAATAAAATAACGCATACGTTTACGGCGCATTTTTGAGGCAAATGAATTTGGGTGTGTGGAATTTGGGTCTATGTACTCAAGAAATTTCATGTCCGGAGATTTCAATAAATTACCTTAACTTGCTCCTCACCAAGAACCTTTTTTAAATCCTGAAGCAAGCCAGCAGTCGGATTCACGCGCCAACTCTTACCAAGCAACAAGTCAACTTGTGCATCCGCACGCTGATAATGAATTAATACTGGACAACGCTCTTGACGATGGACAGAGAGAGCGTCTACCAATTGTTTGGCAAACGCTTCAGGGGATTCTTGGGCAGGAACGCTTAATTCCAAACACTTAGCAAACGTTTCGCGGGCGGTGTCAAGCGTAAAAATTTTCTGGGCAATCATGCTATAACCGCCACTGTATTCATCAAAACGCACTTCGCCTTCTACCATTAATAATGTGTCTTTGATTAACAACGCTTGCACCGTTGGATATAATTCTGAGTACACTTTGACTTCTAATCGCCCCGTGCTATCATCCAAAGTGATAAAAGCCATACGCCCACGCTGATTACTCGTTGTACGCAATTCAATCACCCAACCGGCCACTCGCACCGTTTTTTTCTTCTCTGTTGGTCTAATATTGCTCAGTTGAGTATGAGGCGCCAGTTCTGCTAAATAAGCTTTAATGGGATGCCCACTTAAATAAAGGCCCAAACTTTCTTTTTCTCCCTTCAACAGTTCCCTGTCGCTCCACGGCTTCACATTCTGAGCAAACAGCGGCTTTTCTTGAGTCGATTTTTGGGCGTTATTGATCAAGGCAAATATATCATTTTGCCCTGTGGCTGTATCATTTGAATGTCGCTCTGCCATTTTGATGGCATTCGCTAATGAAGCGAACATTACGGCTCTATTTGCCCCTAAATTATCGAAGGCACCTGATTTAATTAAGGGTTCTAACAGGCGGCGGCTAACTTTGCGTAAGTCAACGCGACGACAAAAATCAAATAAGTCAGTAAAATGTCCGTTTTTATCACGCTCTGTCACAATGTTATCAACGGCTGCCTCACCCGCGCCTTTTATCGCACCTAATCCATAATTAATAAATTGATTTTTGTCTTCAGTCACCGTAAATTTGTAATAACCGGCATTGATGTTAGGTGGCAATAGATTAAGCTTCATGGCGCGACATTCTTCAGTCAACATCACGACTTTATCAGTGTTATCCATATCCGCCGATAATACGGCTGCCATGAAGGCGGCGGGATAATGGGTTTTTAGCCAGGCTGTTTGGTAGGAGACGAGGGCGTAAGCTGCGCTATGGCTACGATTGAAGCCGTATGCCGCGAAATTTTCCATTAAATCAAATATATCCGTCGATTTTTTTTCATTAACCCCTCGTGCGACAGCGCCTTCTGTAAACACCGTTCTTTGTTCCGCCATTTCTTTAGGATTTTTCTTACCCATACAGTTATGGGCAATAAAGTCATTAGCAACAAAGTTATGGGTTTCTGGAATACTTAAATCGAAGACTTCTTCCTTGCCAACATACTCAATAGAAACAATCTCGTCCCAAAAAACATCCGATTCTGAAATATCACTACTGTGAGTGATTGGAAGTGTTTTAGCTAAACCGATGCGATCTTTAACCTTAAAATCGTTTAGCGGCTTCCATCCTAACAGCGTGTAAAAAAGATGATCACCGGTTGCTCTAATTTTGCGGTGAGTTTTAGTTGTAATCTCCCAAACATCCCTAATCCCATTAGGATAAATTGCGGTAATGGGTTGCTGAATTATTTTTTGCGTCTCTAGGTTCAAGCAAAAAACCTTACGCCCTAACCAATACTCAGGTTTTGACGCGATTTCACTCAGAGTCACTAAACGCCCTGTTGCAGCGTCAAGTATTTCAGTTGTTCCGCTTAAACAGCGCCGGAGTAAATCCGCTCCCCCCAACGTATAACCCGCCAACACTTGAGCAATTTGCATCACTTGCTCTTGATACACAATCACCCCATAAGTCGATTTTAAAATCGGCGCCAGATCAGGATGAGGATATTCAATCTTAGCCTGTCCATGTTTACGCTTAATAAAATCATCGACCATGCCTGATTGCAAGGGACCAGGACGATATAAGGCAACTAAGGCAATAATCTCTTCAAAATTATCGGGTTGCAACTGCCTAACGAGTTTTTTAATACCCGACGATTCGAGTTGGAATACAGCCGTTGTATCTCCTCTTTTCAGTAAGTCATAAGTCTGAGCATCATCTAACGGAATTTTTGAAATATCTACCGGCGGATCGGCAAAACGGTTAATCGTTTCTAGTGCCCATTTGATAATCGTCAGAGTACGCAACCCTAAAAAGTCGAATTTGACTAAGCCGACGGCTTCGACATCGCCTTTGTCAAATTGGCTTATTAAATCTGTACTGTCTTGCTCACAATAGAGTGGCGTAAAATCAGTCAAAACGGTGGGCGCAATGACCACGCCTCCCGCATGTTTACCCGAATTACGGGTTAAACCTTCTAACTGACGCGCCATGTCTATCAATGCCCGCACATCTTCTTCTTGCTGGTAGCGACTGCGTAAAGCCTCTTCTTTTTCTAAAGCTTTATCAAGGGTAATGCCTAATTCAAAGGGGATGAGTTTGGCAATTTTATCGACAAATCCGTGCGGATGCGCTAACACACGCCCGACATCGCGCACCACGGCTTTGGCTGCCATTGTGCCATAAGTGATAATTTGCGAAACGCGCTCTCGTCCATAACGTTGGGCGACATAATTAATCACATCATCGCGGCCTTCCATGCAAAAGTCGATATCAAAGTCAGGCATGGAAACCCGCTCAGGATTTAAAAAGCGTTCAAATAGTAAATTATAGTGAATGGGGTCTAAATCAGTGATACTGAGGGCATAGGCGACTAATGAGCCAGCCCCTGAGCCACGCCCGGGACCGACTGGAATATTATTTTCTTTAGCCCATTGGATAAAATCGGCCACGATTAAAAAGTAACCGGGAAAGCCCATTTGCACAATGACATCCAATTCATGGGCTAAACGCTCATCATAAGGGCGGCGTTGCTCGGCAAACTCTTCACTGGCATTGTCAAAAAGCCTGGCTAAACGTTGTTCTAAACCAAGCTTGGCATGGCGACGGAAATAGTCTTCAACCGACTCTTCTTCTGGTATGTCAGGAAAATCGGGCAGATAATTTTTACCCAGGCTTAATTCTAAATTACAGCGTTGAGCAATCAGCCAAGTATTTTCTATGGCTTCTGGTATATCAGCAAACAATTCCGCCATTTCTTGCCCAGTACGCAAATATTGTTGTGGACTATAGCGGCGAGGGCGATTTTTATCACTGATGATTTTACTATCATGAATACAGACACGGATTTCATGGGCATCAAAGTCGTCGCTGCTCAAAAAACACACATCATTGGTGGCAACGACGGGAATGCCCGTTTCTAAAGCGAGATCAACAGCGGCGTGGATAGCCTCCTCTTCATTAGGCCGACCCGTGCGTTGTAATTCCATATAAAAACGCTTTGGAAACAAAGCATTCCATTCATCCAAGCGTTGTCGTGCTAACTGGGCTTGTCCTGCCAACAAGGCTTGTTCTATCTCGCCCTCGCGCCCGCCAGAGAGTGCAATCAAGCCCTCCGTCGCCCCCTTAAACCAGGCACGATGTAAATAAGGCACATCTTTGACCTGTCCTTCGGTGTAACTGCGTGAAACGAGGCGTGTGAGATTGCGATAACCAATATCGTTTTGGCACAACAAAACGAGACGGGAAGTGGAATCTCTACCATGATGTAGCCGCATATCGACACCAATGATAGGTTTAATCCCAGCCGATTGTGCCGCACGGTAGAATTTAACGAGGGCAAAGAGATTGCTTTGGTCAGTGATAGCACAGGCGGGCATGCCCGCCTCTCGCACTGCTTTTACTAGGGGTTTTATGCGGATTAGGCTATCAAGCAGTGAGTATTCGGAGTGTAAATGTAGATGGACAAAACGCATAAAAAGTGAAAAGTGTTTTCTTTCACTCCGCTTTTGGCGGGGGCTCAGGTTCGTTGGGTAGATTGACGACGCTCACTTGTTCAGATGCTATCACTGTCGGCCAACTGCTAAATGGGAAGGGTTTCTCATCGCTGTTGTAAGTGAGATAAAGTAGTATTTGATGAATATAGATACTGAGACTTTGTCCTAGTGGGAGTAGGCGATCATTGATTTTACCCGTCAATAGCACGACTCCAAATTGAAAGAGCATAACGATACCTGTGACAATGATGGCAACATAACAAGCGACAGCGTAGAGCAACATAAAAAAACCGCGTAGCCAACTGTTAAGTGACAACAGATTTTCTCTTATTTGTTCTCTTAATTCTTCTTTTCTCATTTTATTTAATCTATTTTCAATATTCGACGCGGAGCATCAAGGCAGGCATTCCTTTGCTCCGCGCACTCTCTTAGACATAACTCTTTAAGTACTTGAAATAAAATGATATTTGTAGGGTGCGTCCTACGCACCTTTTTCGCGTCAGGGTGCGTAGGACGCACCCTACAAAATATCGTAAATGGACTTGTGTCTAACGATGAGCGCAGAGCGTGGGAACGAGAAAATATTTTACTTTTCTTGTAATAACTCTATGACTTCTATAAGCATATTTTCGATATTTTCCAAACGCCTTTCCATCTTGGCCTGATGGCCCTGCTTTGAGCCATCGCGACCACTCGGCATACCCTGTCTGCCACGATAAGGCTGATTGTAGTAAGGTCTGGGTCCATAATGTGGCTGCATATTTTGCCCATTCCAAGGTCCCATGGGGGGCGGCATCATCATGCCCCTTTCTTTCCACATTTTCTCACGCATCTCTTGCTGGTGCTGGCGCATCTCATCCATCAAACGCCACCGTTCTTCTGGACTTTTGGCTTGGCGCATTTTCTCGCTGAACGCTTGCACCTCTTGCCTCTGTGCCTTCTGTTCTTCCATCGCCTGCTTCCGTTTTTCCATCATGTCCTGATAGGCTTTGTCAGGATCAGCGACAGGCATTGGTGGCACTGGTGGTGTCATCTCAGCAGGTGCTGCGGGTGCTGCTGGTGGTGTCACCTCAACAGGTGCTGGTGGTGTCACCTCAACAGGTGCTGCGGGTGTCACCTCAGCAGGTGCTGTGGGTTCTGCGGGTGGTGTTACCTCTGCTGCCGTGTTTTCCTGCGCTAAGGCATAACCACTAAGTGCTAATGAGACGACAGTAGGTAATACATATTTTTTCATCATAAATAAATTTCCTTTGTGTTGCTAAAGTAAGTGCCTACAGGAGTATGATGTGGACATCAGGACATTGTATCAAGCTTTTTAAGTATAAGCCAAGCCGTTTTTTAAGCCTTTAAAAATATTTTCACGCCAATCTCATCTAATAATCTCGCTGTATCATATAATGGCAACCCCATCACCCCAGAATAACTACCTTCAATACGTTTAATAAAAACACTGGCAAGTCCTTGAATGGCATAACTGCCAGCTTTATCCATGGGCTCACCTGTTGCAACATAGGCTTGTATGTCCGCCTCAGTCAATTGACGAAAATACACTTTGTTGATATTCAAACGCACTTTTTCTTGTGTTGTTGTTACCAACGCCACTGCTGTCATGACTTTATGAGAGCCCCCTGATAATTGCCTCAGCATTTGTTTGGCATCGTTTTCATCAAGCGGTTTGCCAACTATTTGTTTATTACACACAATGGTCGTGTCGGCACCTAATACCGGTTGTGCTGTTGACAGTGCCAAACGTCCTGCACGGGCTTTGGCTAATGCCAAGCGCATCACATAATCTTGTGGCATTTCATGAGGATGGGGTGTCTCATCAACGTTGACTGCCACTTTTTGATAGTTAATGTTAATTTGAGCGAGTAGCTCTGCTCTCCGGGGAGAGAGGGAGGCGAGATAAATCATAAGTCTCTCGTCCAAGATAAATCTTGGACTCCTAAATATTTTTCATGCCCGATGATAAGGATGATTATTTATCATACTCCATGCACGATACAACTGTTCAGCGACGACAATCCGCACCAGTTGATGTGGCAATGTCAATGCGGATAATGACCAATGTTGTTGTGCCCGTTGCAAACAGGCTGTTGATAAACCTTCTGGTCCACCAACCAGTAATGCGACTGTATTATATTCACGCATCCAGTAGGTGAATTGTTCAGCCAGTTGAACAGTATTCCATACTTGCCCTCGCTCATCAAGGGCTATGACATACGCCCCTTGTGCAATCGCCGCTAACATTTGCTCACCCTCTTGACGCTGCAAACGGGCTAAGTCAGCATTTTTGCTGCGCTTGCGTAGGGGAATTTCAATCAACTTTAAGTGGGGCAAGCGTTTGGCGTATTCGTTAAATCCCGTTTTTACCCATGTGGGCATTTTTTGTCCAACACAAATTAAGTCAATGTGCATAACTAAGACCTACGGGTTGCAACACCCCCGCAGGTCGATTGTCCCTTATTCCGTGTCAGCCGGTAACGGTTTTGGTAAACCAGCAATTTTGCTTACTTGCTTTTCGGGGCTTTGGGGGAAAAGTTGATACAGAAAGTCGTTGACATCATGGCGCAGCTCATGCCCTTTTTCCTTCACATGCTTGCCCAGTATATGCACCAAGTCATTTCCCCATGGATGCTTTTGTTTTTCTTGGTAATATTCACGAGCGGCCTCCACTAAACCCCAGTGGCTCTCCGTCATGTCAATGTTTTCAGACTTGGCGAGAGCAATAGCAACGTTCTCACTCCAATCGGCTAAGTTGACCAAATAGCCTTCTTCGTCGGTTTCAATCGTTTTGCCGTTAATTTCTATAGCCATTTCAAAATCCTCATTTGAGTAGTGAGTTTATCCACGATAAAACTGTGCCATTATAACATAACTCAGGAGTCCAAACTTTAGTTTGGACGGTTATTTGCATTCACGCCATATATGCGCTCTAACACATTTTAAGATGCTATAATCATAGGCACCATTAAACGCCTCAAATACCGATTTTAAAGTATGTTGCTCTTCGGTAGGTCGTTCTAACAGATTGTCCTCAATATCGTGTATTTCTTCTTCTCTTAATTTAATGACTTGACGCAATTCCAGTTGCCCTTGTTCAATCGTTTGAGAGAGATGATCGTAAATGGTTGAGGGTTTAAGCATGCGTTCCGCCGCTATTTGCTCTGGGGATAATCCCCGATTAAAGGCTTCAAGTGTGATTTCTACCGACTCAGATAATATCGTCTCATCAGTCTTGGGGGCACTGATTGTGTTTGTAGGTTGTCCATATTGCGAGACATGAGCATCCACAACCTCAATAAAAATCTGACCATAACGTTCTAATTTTCGGGTGCCCACGCCTGATAATTGGGCAAATTCGGCTAAGGTTTGGGGGCGTTGTAGCACTATGTCCTCTAATGTACTATCATGGAAAATCACATAAGGGGGCACACTTTGTGCGTGTGCCAATTCCAAACGTTTAGTACGCAAGGCTTCCCAAAGGATTTGATCGGTCTTTGTAAAGGTTTTTCTTAAACTACGGCTATATTTTTTCTCCTTTCTTATTGCTTTGGGCTTAATATCTTTGCGTAAATCAATGCGCTGTTCTCCCCGGAGTAGAGGCCATGATTTTTCAGTGAGTTGTACTCCCCCGTAGCCTTCGACATCAACTCTCGCAAATCCCGCCGCAATCAGTTGCCGAAAAACGGAATGCCACTCTGGCTCGCTTAATTCTTTGCCAATACCAAAGGTACTCACACGTTCATGTCTAAACTGTTCTATACGTTGAGTTGTTTTACCTAATAGCACATCAACCAAATAATGAACGCCAAATCGTTGCTCAGTACGATAAACACAAGATAATGCTTTTTGTGCCGCTTCAGTGCCATCCCAAGTGGCTACCGGTTCTAAACAGGTATCACAATTTCCACAAGGCTCGGGCAAATGATCACCAAAATAGGCTAATAAAGCTTGACGACGGCAAGTGGTCATTTCACAATAACCCAACATGGATTCTAATTTATGCCGCTCTATCCGTTTATGTTGTTCATCAGCCTCCGACTGCTCCATCAGGCGCCGTAACAATACAACATCTTGTAAACCATAAGCCATCCAAGCGTTGGCCGGCAGCCCATCGCGCCCCGCCCGTCCCGTTTCCTGATAATAGGCTTCAAGACTTTTTGGTAAATCTAAATGGGCAACAAAGCGGACATTGGGTTTGTCAATCCCCATACCAAAAGCGATAGTGGCGACAATAATCACACCTTCTTCGCGTAAAAATCGCATCTGATTTTGTTTTCGTACTTGATTGTCTAAGCCTGCATGATAGGGTAAGGCGAGCCAGCCTTGTTTGCTAAACCAGTCGGCCACTTTTTCTACTTTTTTGCGCGATAAACAATAAATAATACCGGCATCGCCATAATGCCCCTCCTCTTTGAGGAAATTTAATAGTTGATGATGTGCTGTCTTTTTTTGTACCACATGATAGCGAATATTTGGACGATCAAAACCTGCGACAAATGCTTTGGCATTGTCTAAACCTAAATGCGTTTTGATGTCTCGTTGCGTTGGTCCATCTGCTGTGGCGGTGAGCGCAATACGTGGAATGTTAGGAAAACGTTGGTGTAAAATAGAAAGTTCTACATATTCTGGTCGAAAATCATGCCCCCATTGCGATACACAATGCGCCTCATCTATGGCAAATAATGCGATTTGGGCACTCTCCAGAAATTCTAAAAAGCGCGGCGTCATTAATTTTTCGGGGGCGACATATAGCAAGTCTAATTCACCTTGGCGTAGTTGCCTTGATACTTCACGGGCTTGATCAAATGTTAAACTAGAATTAAGACAAGCGGCACGGATGCCAAATTGTTGCAAGGCACTGACTTGATCTTGCATGAGAGCAATCAAAGGAGAAATCACTATCGCCACGCCCGGACGAATTTGGGCGGGTATTTGATAACAGAGCGATTTACCCCCACCTGTGGGCATTAAGACGAGCGCATCGCCGCCTGCTAAGATGTGGTTGATGATGTTTTCTTGATCACCACGAAAGTGTTGATAGCCAAATACATTGCGTAATATGTCTAGGGGTGTCATAAGTTATCAGTTATCAGTTGTTAGGAGTCGGCCAGATTGATCTTGGACGTAAAGTCAAAAAATGTGTTAAAGTTTATTCTGATTCACTACAAACTTTTCATTTTACCTTAAAAATCCAAAGGAAACTTTTGATATGAAAAAATTGCTCCAACTGTTCGCCGCGAGTTTACTTGTCAGTGCAGTGAGCCTACCCTCGTATGCAGAGATGCCAGTGCCGCCGATCTTGGCTAAGGCAGTCTCTGAGTCCTCAACTTATGGTCTGCTTAAGACTCTCCTCTCTGAGGATCCTCTCCGTTTCACCTTGCAACATCGTATCAATGGGGGCGATCCTCTCCCAATCGAGACGATAGAAATCCCTTTGAAGGAAATTAAAGAGAATCCGCTGGTTTTCTTGAGAGCCATCAAAGAGAACTTTTCTAAGCATGTAGAAAAGCTGGAAAAACCGGTGCAGCTCGACACAGAGCTTGAGTTTTTATTGTCGGCTGAGGCGGAGCAACTTCTCGGAAAATTGCCCACGCTGTCTATTAAGAGTACCAAAGAGAGCGAAGAGAGTTCCAAAAGTTATTTGGAAATTCCAGCCTATCGGCGCGAGGGGCTCATAGATTGGAAAGGTTTGACGGCTCAGTTGACATTGACTGAAAATCTGAAGACGCTCAGCTTAAATTTCGCGGGGCTTTTGTTTGAAGACAAAAAGTTATCTGCGTCATTGTCATTGGGAGAGAGCAGCTTCAGTGGGGAATTCAATGCCAATAAAACGCCCACTAAAATGGACTTGAGTTTGCCCATGCTTCAAGTGCATAAGCTTGCTTATCTTTTGAATGTACATGATCTTTCTGCCAAGTTGACCACCAATCAAAGCAGCAAAGATCTTAAATTGGGTCACTTGAAATTCAAAGTGGGGCATTTGGATGTCAGTAGAGACAAGTCCAAATACAGCTTTGATGGTTTGGTGGCGAAGGCAGACGGTGAAGAAGGGCAAAGCGGTGTTATCAATTATACCTTACACTCGCAAATTGACACCATGACACTCAAAGATGTTTCAGGGGTGAGCTTTGTCGAAAACTGGGAAATTCGCAATTTGGATGAGGAGGCTTTGGCGGAGTTGCAAACAACGGCTCGGGAAAATCGACGCCAAATCAAACATCCAAAAACGATTATTGGCACCATGTTAGACAAATTGAGGGAAGTGTTGCCTAAGTTAGCGGCCAAATCCCCAGAAATCGCGCTGACTGAGTTGACTGTGAAAACGCCAAATGGGAACGCCGTGCAAAGCAATGCCAGCGTCACCCTCAACAAAAAAGCGACTTCCTTGAGTGAGGCATTAGAGGTACAAGGGGCGTTTAGCATCAGCAAAGATTGGACCAAACGAATCTTGGCAAAGATAACCTTTTATACCATGCTGAAAGATTTCGGCGATATGCAACTCAGTGAGGATGATTTGGCTTTTTTGAAACAACAAGCAGAAGCCGCTAGTGAGCAACAAATTTCAGTGTTTGTGGGCCTCAAGTGGCTGGTTGATATGGGTAATGACAACTACAAGATTGTTGCTGCTTTCAAAGATAATAAGCTGAACGTTAATGGTGTGGAAATGCCTTTGTCTTTTATTAAATAAATATTAAAAAATCCTATTTCTTTAAGAAATAGGATTTTTCAGTTATCAGTGAGCTAAAAAAAAATGAACAGTGTTGAAATACGTGAAATCATTAATGCGGGTGAAACGCAAGCGATTGAAGATACTTCTGTCTCTGATGTTGATTTACCTTTGTTTCGAGCTTTTTACCAAAAAAGATATAGTACATAAAAGTATTGATAACTATTAATAAGTATTGATAACTGTTTACCTGAGTGTTGTCACACACAGCGTCGCTCCGCACTCAGTTTAAGTCTTGACTTGACTTGACTTGATGGTTCGGGGTATATTTAATTTTTTTGATAACGGGTTAAAATAGCAATCGAGGTGCTAATAAATGAGAGCACTGAAAATAAAGATTAAGGGCTTGAAAAAGCCCCAATTTGAGCGACTAAAAGAACTCACCTATCATGCCAAAAACCTCTACAACCAGACATTGTGGACACTGCGAGAGGCGTTTGAAGCGACCGGAATGTACTTTTCGTACTTCCAGATGGACAAGGCGATGAAGCAAGTTACCAACCTTGAGGGTGAAATCAACTATCGCTTAGTAAAAAGCGCGGTCGCTCAGCAAATTCTAAGGCGGCTTGATAAAAATTTTAAGTCGTTCTTTGCGTGTCACCAGGACTTCCAAAAAAATCCTGGCAAGTACAAGGGTAAACCCAGGCCACCTAAGTACAAGCAAGACAAACATGATAACCTAATCTACAATACTTGTGCTTTTCAAGTCAAATACAATTTGGTGGTTTTGAAAGAAAACTTTCAAATAAAGTCGTTCATTTTGCCAAGTGGTCAAGTCATTAAGTCAGTAGAAGTTCTTGAACGATTCGGTGTTGTTATTTTGGAAAAAGGGTTGGAATTTGAATTACCTAAACAATTGATAGGGAAAGCTATCAAACAGGTTGAGGTGATTCCGAAATACCAATCTTTTCAGGCTGTTTTTGTTTATGATGATGACATCAGCGAGATTTATCAAATAGTCGAGCCTTTTAAGACGGTAGAACGGGTTGAATTGGACAAGCTTGACTCCAAAGGTGAATTTCGTTCTAAGGTAGTGAAACTTCATAACCAGGTTATGTCCATTGACCTGGGACTGAATAACCTGGCTACCTGTGTTACCAATGGTGTTATCGAGCCTTTTATTATTGATGGTAAGAGACTGAAGTCAGTCAATGCTTACTACAATAA
>JALXAQ010000089.1 GCA_026991885.1 Thiotrichaceae bacterium | reverse complement strand
AATGTCACTTGGATATTTGCTTCTCATTTTTTGTTACCTTAATTTAGTTGAAAAAATAAACTCAAATCAAGAAACATTATATCATTCTTTTTCCATTTTAAAACAATTATTTATTAATTTTGTCTTATTCTAAAAAAGAACTCAAACAGGCTCTAATGAGTGTTTTTATGTTTTTAATCCGTGTCATCCGTGTCATCCGTTTAATCCGCGATTCAAGTTTTTTTTGACTTTAAATCCGCGCAATCCGTGTCATCCGTAAAATCCGCGATTCAAGGTTTTTTTTTAAATCATTCCAAGCGAATTCGCGGATCAACCACCGCATAAAGAATATCCGACAAAAAAGTGCCAGCCAACGTCAGCGCCGCAGCAATAAAATTAATAGTCAAAATCACCGGAAAATCCCGCGCCAGAATAGCCTCATAACCCAGCCGTCCCAATCCGGGCCATGCAAAAATATATTCAAAGATCACAGAACCCCCAATCAATCCCGGCAATAAAAAACCAAATAAAGTCACAAAAGGTAACAAAGCATTGCGTAGCGCGTGATGATAGATCACAGTATCCTCATCAAGCCCCTTAGCTCGCGCCGTCCGCACATAGTCTTGACTGATGACTTCTAACATTTGAGAACGCACATAACGGGAAAGTACAGCAATCCCAGCGAGGGCGGACATAATCGAAGGGATCACCAAATGCCAAATACGATCCATGCCTTGATAAAAAGGATGTGCATCTTCCATCCCAAATGTTCGCATCCCAATGACGGGTACGCCAAACGAATCGACTACCCAAAGTATCATCAAATAGGATAAAAAAAAGCCAGGAATTGAAATCAGCGCATAAGCAATAAAAGTTGAGCCACGATCATACAAGGAGCCTCGTCGAATCGCCGCCTGAATACCCGTCGGAAAAGAAAGCGTCCAAACAATGAGAGTGGCACAAATAAACAATGGCAAAGAATTAAGAAAACGCTCCCAAATTTTGGGCAAGACGGGTTGACTATCTTTAAAAGATTTTAATTCGCCCGAAAATAGATCGCGCATCCAATAAGCATATTGGAGATAAATAGGATCATCTAAATGAAAAGCCGCGCGAATTTTAGCGACATCTTCCTGCTGCATCCGGGGATTGGAGGGATCGACTTCACTCGGTTTCCCCGGTGCGAGATGGACAACTGAGTGCGCGATTATTGATACAATGAATAGCAACACACAGCGTTGTAGTAAGTTACGAAGAATATAGGACCACATAAGATTTTTAAAGTTCCTCTCTTTTAAACCACTCATTTAAGCGTTTTCGCGCCTCATCAACGCCAATGCGCTTTAAGGCGGAAAAGAGTTGCACACTCATCTCTCCCGATAATTGGCGACGCACCTGCTCTAACGCCGCACTGCCTTTGCCACGACTCAGTTTATCCGCTTTGGTGAGCAGTATATGCACTGGCATATTGGACAGCTTGCACCAGTTAAGCATTTCTTGGTCAAATTCGGTGAGCGGGTGGCGCACGTCCATCATTAAGATTAATCCACGTAAACTGCGGCGCGTTTGTAAATAGCGTTCTAAAGTTTTTTGCCAGTGTTGTTTAACGGCTAATGGGACTTTAGCAAAGCCATATCCGGGTAAATCTACTAAGCGGCGGCTTTCATCTAATTTAAAAAAAATAATGTGTTGAGTGCGCCCCGGCGTTTTACTGGTACGCGCTAATGAACGCTGCGTTGTTATCACATTGATTGCACTGGATTTTCCAGCATTGGATCGCCCCGCAAAGGCAACTTCAATACCTTCATCTTCGGGCAATTGCTCTATTTTATGGGCACTGAGCCAGTACTCGGCTTGTTGATATAAATTCATTTTTTTTTAATGTTCTTCAAAATCACTCAATAGTTTTTTGTAATGATCAGGTGGCTTTGGAGTTATAAATTTCAAAAAGTGGGTGGGTTTCGCTCTAAACGTATTTTTCTCGTTCCCACGCTCTGCGTGGGAATGCCTGCC
>JALXAQ010000088.1 GCA_026991885.1 Thiotrichaceae bacterium | reverse complement strand
ATGACCTTGCACACGACCGGGAACCAAGTCTGCTTTTGTGACAGGTACATATTTTTTACTGCGGTTAAATAGAATCTGTCCGTCACGCTCCATGGCTCGCAGGCGGTATTTCATCGCATCTAAATCTTGAGGTTCCTGCAAACCAAGTTTATCGGCTAATTCACGAAAACCAATCGGCTGGTTGTTTTTTTCCATAACTTCAAGCATCAGCTCACGGCTAGGAATAGGACGGCCATATTTTTTGGCTTCGCGTGCTTTATGTGGGTCTTTATATTTCAATGTAGTTTACTTATTTGTTGGTTTATTAATTGGTAGCGCATTCTACGCTATTTGGGGAGAAATAGGGCTTTTATCCTTGATTATAGTCACGTTATACTTACCAGATTTAGTAAAAACCTTTTGGAGTACGCTGTCTACGTTATATTGACGGATGGTGTACGAGTGATCAATTATGACAGTCAGCATCGGCACCCCCTTATCCTCTACAGCCACCCGCGTTCTTTTTTGTGGCGGAGGCGAGCTTGGTAAAGAGGTGGTTATTGAGCTGCAACGGCTTGGGGTTGAGGTGATTGTGGTTGATCGCTATGCTGATTCTCCCGCGATGCAGGTGGCGCATCGTTCTCATACAATTTCTATGACCGATGGGGATGCCTTGCGTAAGGTTATTGAGCTTGAAAAACCAGATTTTGTTGTGCCTGAGATTGAAGCGATTGCAACCGATACTTTGTTAGAGCTTGAAGCCGAAGGCTATCATATTATCCCCACCGCCAAAGCGGCCCAGCTTACTATGAACCGTGAAGGTATCCGTCGTTTAGCCGCAGAAGATCTGGGCATCAAAACCTCTCCTTATCAATTTGCAGAGACCCGAGAGCAATTTGATCAAGCGGTTGCCGCGATTGGTATTCCGTGCGTGATCAAGCCAATTATGAGTTCATCTGGCAAGGGGCAAAGTACAATTTTGTCGCAATCTGATATCGAAAAGGCGTGGGATTATGCGCAGCAGGGTGGTCGCACGGGTGCAGGCAAGGTGATTGTAGAAGGTTTTGTTGATTTTGATTATGAGATTACCCAATTGACAGTGCGTCATCAACAAGGTGATACGGTTGTCACGAGTTTTTGTGAGCCAATTGGTCATGTGCAGGTCAATGGTGATTATCGACAATCCTGGCAACCGCAGGCGATGACTGATCAGGCGCTAGAAAAATCACGACAGATCGCACAACAGGTAACAACGGCATTGGGTGGTCGAGGCATCTTTGGCGTGGAATTATTTATCAAAGGCGATGAGGTAATTTTTAGCGAAGTTTCCCCGCGCCCACACGACACCGGCATGGTGACCATGATCTCGCAGGATTTATCACAATTTGCGTTACATGCCCGTGCAATTTTAGGCTTGCCGATACCCAATATTCATTTTCACGGGCCATCAGCCAGTAGTGTGATTTTGGTTGAAGGTGAATCAAAGCAGGTTAGCTTTGGTCAGATTGATATTGCATTGCAAGCACCAGATACCCAGATACGGCTGTTTGGTAAGCCGGAAGTCGTCGCAGAGCGGCGCATGGGCGTGGTATTAGCCAGAGATGAGAGTGTTGAAAAAGCCGTCGATAAAGCGGTAGAGGCATCCAGGCAGGTGATAGCAACTTTATAAAACATAGGGTTTGTTTTAACCGATTTAAATTGTTCCAGTAAGGTAAATAAAGTCGGCGGCCCTTTGCCAGTATCTACTGATACTCCTCATTGATGTTTGACTCGTACACAATCCTCCCCACCAACCCAGTGATGTATTCCGTCTTAGACTTTTAATCAACTTAATATTAATACAGCCAAGTACAATATTGATCTATTCAATAACTATGATAGACTTCCGCTTCTTATTTATAAGTAGGATTAGTCAATCCTATAAAAGGGGATTGAAGAAACGGACTTGATTTGTTTTCTTGGAATACTTAAATAAGATATTTTCTATATAAACATTAACTATAAGGATATAATTTATGCAAATTTTAAAG
>JALXAQ010000087.1 GCA_026991885.1 Thiotrichaceae bacterium | reverse complement strand
ATAGATAGGAATAGGAGTCCAAGATTTATCTTGGACAAAGGATGTTAAAATACATTTGTTAAACGACTTATCAAAAGTCTGTCTGGAAATCGACATGTTAAATAAAAAAACGTCAAGTGACGGTTTTACGCTAATAGAAATCATGGTTGTCATGATTATTATTAGCGTGATTTTAAGTTTTGCCACGCTGTCTATTGGTAATGCTGGATTGGCGCAAAATTTAAAGCAAGAGAGACAACGCTTAGCATCACTGTTAAAATTGGCAAGCCAAGAAGCGATTATGCAATCTAAAGAAATGGGCATTTCTTTTAAAACAGATGGCTATCGTTTTTATGTGTTGCAAGGGCAAGAATGGCAAGCGATCACAGGGCGGGATAATATTTTCCGTCCCCGCACCCTGCCACAAGGCATACAGATAGATATTCGTTTAGATGGTGAGCCTATCATTGAGACAGACAACAGTATGCCACAAGTCTTGTTGCTTTCTAGCGGAGAAATGACACCGTTTGAGGTAATATTCTGGGCTGATTCTGATGAATCTTTACGTTATCGCTTGATAGGGAGGTTAAGCATAAAATGAAATATAAACAAGGTTTTACATTATTAGAAGTGCTGGTTGCCTTGGCTATTCTTGCTATTGCGCTGTCGGCTGCCATGAAGGTTAGTATTGAAAATGCCGAAAATGCTAGTTATTTGCGCGACAAAACGCTGGCACATTGGGTGGCGATGAATGTGCTGACAGAAATTCAAGTACGGGGAGAATGGCCAGATCAAAAAAAAGGGAGTGCTATGATGGCGGATCGGAAATGGTATTGGACTCTGAAAGTATCAGAAACGGTGGATGATGAGTTACGGCGTTTGGAGGTGCAAGTCCACAAAAATGAGAGTGCCGTGGTGAGTTTGGTGGGATTTGTGGCAGCGAAAAGTTTATCTGAATAAAATTAACATGAGTTCATTGTCTTTATGTACTTGATAATTAAATATATTCATATTAGTTGTGTCGCCATAACTATGGTTTTGTTTACCATACGCTGTGTATGGATGATACAAGAGAGCCACTGGTTAGAGCAGCGCTGGGTCAAGTTTATCCCTCATGTGATTGATAGTTTGCTATTGATTAGTGGAGTTGCTTTAGTATTAATTCTCCATCAATATCCATGGACACAGAGTTGGTTGACAGCAAAATTATTGGCTTTATTATTTTATATCGTCATGGGCAGTATTGCGTTGACAGTCGGCAAGACTAAAACTATTCGCATCACGGCTGGGATCGGTGCATTAATGATATTATTTTACATCATCACGGTGGCGCTGACGCGGGTGGTGAATCCATTAGCCAATTTGAATGGATGAGCCAAGTCGTGAGTCGAGGACATGGAAACGCTTGATGTGATACAATTAAGCGACTTTGAATGGATTAAGACATCACCGGATGGCCCCATTTTTGCGTGGCGTCGTCAACGTGAAGTGCGTCTTGCGCTTTCCAAGAAAGAGGGCACGGCGCAATTAATACAAAGTTATAATGATGGGCAAAACTGGAGCGGTGATGTGCTTTGGCCTATCTTTTTTCAGCAGCATCGTTTTGACTTTGTTGACGATGAGGGGGGTTGCACGTTGACGCCGGCGTGGGTGAGGGAGATAGCATCGGTCGCTCTTTTAGACTATCTTCTTGCCTCGGATATCATTTGATGGACAAGTTGTTTTTGCGGAGATTTACAAGAGGCTCATCATATTAACCTTTAGGAAACCACCATGTCTCGAAGAGATCGTTATCATGACATTGTAAAACAGGCGTTAATTAAAGAAGGCTGGACGATTAGTCATGATCCTTATGTTCTAAACACCGATCCCAAATTAGCGATTGATTTAGGGGCGGAGAGAATGATTGCGGCAGAACGAGAATATGAGGAGATAGCAGTCGAAATAAAAAGTTTTATCAACTCATCACAGGTTGCTGATTTGGAAGATGCGATTGGACAATATGAAATTTATGATATTTTTCTAAAAAGACAAGCTCCAACACGAAAATTATATTTAGCCATTCCTCATCATGCGTGGGTCAATATTTTTTCCAGAGAAGTTGGTCAAATAACAGTTAAAGAACTAGGTATTCATTTGATTATTTATTTTCTTTCAGACAAGGAACCTTTACAATGGAAAACGCCGTAGGATTTTATCAAAGTTGTATTAAGCAATTGCTTTCTGAATATGAATCGTTAAAAACAGATAATGCTAGTATAGAGTTGATTTGCGATGATAATCGAAAGCGTTATCTAGCAACTTGGGTTGGATGGAAGCAAGATAAACGGATTCACCAATGTGCAGTGCATATTGATATAATTGATGCCCAAGTCGTGATACAATGGAATGATACTGAGGACCAAATAGATCAGGATTTAATTGAAATGGGCATTCCAAAGGACCGGATTGATTTGGGAATGATTCCTCCTTATTTTTCCTCCTAACTAATTTTGGGTTCGCCATACGGTTTTTTCGGGTTCCCACGCTGCGTGGGAACCCGAAAAAAAAATAAAATCACATCAGTTAGGTTTTTCATGGCACAAATCACAACTGACTTTTTGTCCTTTTTCCAAAGTCACTGTGCCATCTTCTACACTGAAGGTTCGAGCCGCTGCCGCTTTAGACAAAGCCGTCCCTTCTAAATTGTCGCCATGACAGGCTTTACAACCATCAGGTTCAAGCATGTAAAAATTTCTATGCTTGTGATCGGTCCATTCCGGATCGTTCACATTATGCAAGCCATGTGGGCCTTCAATTGTCATCGGTAAACTGCCTCGCGTATGGCAAGTATCACATTCGATAACCGTACCAACATGCCCCTGCAACTGGAGCGCTGTCAAATTATCGTTAGCGTTCATATCAGCATTAGGCCAGATCGCATGGGGACTACCATGACAACCTTCACAGGCTACTCCGCTATGTCCTTTACTATTACGGTACAAAGTATTTTCATTTTCAGCAAAACGTTTGTTTTTAGCAAGTAATGGTGAAGCTGACTTATCACCGGTTTTATAAGTTTGCACGAGACGGATGCCATCTTCAGAAAATTCCAAGCCTTCTCCGGTCAAATGACGCTTCGCATCACCCGTATGACAGGATTGGCAACGTGGCATATCAATCCAAGGGCGACGTGTCTTACCATCATTGGTGCCATCAACACTGCCATCTTTCTGCAATGGAAATTTTCCTCCCACTGCCAGCATATCGCCATGACAAGAATTACACTCTAAGCCTGCCGTTTTCATTGCACCACGTTGGCATTGGGTAATTTGACCCGGGTGGCATTGATAACAACTTTCTTCCACTGGAGCATCACTTGGAATGACGGGTTTTCCATTGGCATCAAGCTGTTCACCATGATGTTCGTGCATCACTTTGGAAGAAGTGGCTAACTTCTTTTGTTCTCCTTGAGGACCGTCCCCTGTTAGGTCCAGTGCGGCTGAATAATGGCAACCGGCACAGAGTACGGGTGTGCTGTTTTGTAAGTTGGTACCATGTTTTTTATCATGCAACACTAAAACATTTTTTTGAGCTTGCACTTCTAACTTCACCAATTCGTCTGTTTGGGCTTGTACATCTGGATCATCATTACTTGTCCAAGTAATGGCGGGATTATTAGCCGCTATTTTTCCGGTGGCATGACATGAGTTGCAATTAGCTTCCGTACTAACGGGTAATACGACATCAGTTGCACCTAATAATACTCCAGTTTGTTTATCATAAGCATTTACCCGTAACATGGGATAAGGATTAGTTTGTCCGACATCATCTGTTGGAGTGATAGGAATGCCGTCAGCACTAAACCAATCATTTTTTGTGTTGTAGTGTAGCTGTTGTGCGCCTGGATTATCCGCCGGCATAAAAAAGCCTGTTAATCCTTCTCCTGGTGATAAATCCATTCCAAACAAACCTTGGGAATATTTCCAAAAATCTGTTTTGGCTATGCTGTTGGAATTGATAGAACCTCTACGATCTGTCACGGCTGAATAACGCAGATCGATTTCTTCATCATCAAGTAGTTTTGGCTCGCCATCGCTATCCTGTCCCACTACTTGGGCATTTAGAACATTAAAGGGTGGTAGGGTAGCAAAAATGGAAAAGGTACTATTTATACAGTGCATACCCAAATCATTAAAGGCTAATACGCGCACTTTGGTAGGCAAGCCTATGCTAAAACTGAGGAAATTTAAGCCAGTCCATCCACCAATCCAATCGTCCACATTGAGTGGGTTACCATTAGCAACTGTCACGACTTGGTAGAGTGGATAATTACCCGGTGGCAGTAGTGCCGCTTCAACTGAAAACAAGGGATATTCGCCTTGAAAAGTTTCATTTGCCTTAAAGGGGGCAGGCGTTTCGGTCCAACCGGCTTGGCTCAAAAATAAGAATTTGCCAGCGAATATCGTTGCAATATACATGTCACCCGTTTCTGGGGTATTAAATTTAACCGTCGCAATGATTTTTTCAGGACCCACGCTTTGAGGAGTGTATAATTCGCTACTCCAACTTGAGATTGAGAATGTCAGCAAGATGAGCGCTAATATTTTATGTTTCATCATATCTCCGCTTATATCGGATATTTTGGAGTCCAAGATTTATCTTGGGAGTGTGGTATGAGGAGTCTAACAGGGGCAACCACAAGGGATTGCCTTCCGAGGCAAAAGTTTTCGCGCCGCGAAAACTTTTGCCTCGGAAACAAAACATCATGTCTGCTGTAGGGGCAATCCTTTATGGTTGCCCCTTTTTTGCGTGCGAGGAACGAGGATAAGCCTACAATTTAATAAATATCATGCGTCGTATTATAGACGTTAAATTTACCGGTAGGTGTAATCAAGCGTGGATCTTTGATGACTTGCTTCAAGGTACGAGTTTTGTCATCCAGAATCACAATAGCAGATTCCTCACCCTTGCTATTCCAGACTGAGAACCAGACTTCATCACCACCTTTGTTGAACTCTGGATGGATAACTCGCCGTGGGCCTTCAGTCAAGCCAGACCATTCAGCAATTGGTAATACCTCATAACCGGCATCTAGGTTATTGATATCAAACACGGCAATACTCTGCCTTTCTTCTGCATTTGGATTTAATCCTGTATCCACATAGAGATTGGTCGAGTTCGGATGCGTCTTGATAAATAGGGAGCCGCTGGCTTTGTTTGTCAGGGTTTGCACCACAGTCCAAGCATTTTTAGGATAATTGACTGGATCAGTGCCGATAAGGGATATAACGTCATCTCCCAAGTGATTGGTCAGCCAGACTGGTCCATATTCTGGGTGTGTAAAGTTAGCGCCGCGTCCCGGATGGGGTTTCGTACCCACATCAATTATCTTTTCTAGCTTACCTTCTTGGGCATCTATAACAACAATCTTATTGACTTTGTTCGCTGCGGTTAAGAAGTAGCGATGGGAAGAATCCCATCCACCATCATGCAAGAAACGAGCAGTGGAAATGGTCGTTACCTTAAAGTTAACCAAATCTTCGTAGTTAACCAATAGCACGTAACCCGTTTCCTTGACATTAACAATAAATTCTGGCCGCTGATGGGAGGCCACAATTGTTGCAACACGCGGCTCTGGGTGATATTTCTGAGTATCTACCGTAATGCCCCGTGTAGAGACTATTTTCAGCGGTTTCAAGGTATCGCCCTCCATAATGATATATTGAGGAGGCCAATAATCACCGACAATGGCATATTTATCTTCCCAACCCGGATATTTCGAGGTTTCCACTGAGCGTGCTTCTAAACCTGTTCTAATTTCAGCAACGGTGGCTGGGGTTTCCATCCATAAATCTATTAGATTGGTTTTGCCATCGCGGGAAATGGTATATAAGTAGCGACCCGAAGCCGACATACGGGAAATGTGTACTGCGTAACCGGCCTCGAAGATAGTTATGATCTCTTTAGTATCACCATCAATCAAAGCCACTTTATTGACATCACGTAGGGTGACAGAGAAAATATTTTCGATATTGTAATTGTTCATCTTCTCGGTAGGCCGTTCTTCCGGTGGTACAATCACTTTCCAAGTAGCCATCATTTCATCCATACCGAATTCCGGTGGTATGGGTGGTTCATGTTGTATATAACGAGCCACTATGTTGATTTCTGCCTCAGTCAATTCACCACCAAAGTTCTGCATGCCGGCCGATGTACCATTGGTAATAATAGACACGAGATAATCTAGGTCTAGCCTCAAAGTAATATCAGGTGTTATCGCTTTACCGGTCGCGCCCTTACGCAGCACACCGTGACAACCAGCACAACGCTCAAAGTAAATCTGTTTACCCTGTTCAAACTCGGCTTGCGTCAAAGTGGCAGGCGCTATCAGAGTCGTTTGTGCATAAGCTAAATTAGAACGTGCATTAGCTGCGTCTAATAACTGGTCAGTTGTTGTGTAGGGGTCAGCACTTGGTATCACATAGAGGGCATAAAACGTATAACCGCCACCACCTAGTCTGTCGGTGGCTATTTCAAATGTGATGTCTGTCGATGTGAAGCCTTTAGTAAACGGTTGCATCGTTGTACCAAAGGAGGGATTAGTGGGCGAACCGGTTATGTATTGTAGTTCGCCAGAGGGGGTGAACATCGCAAGCCATAAATCAATCGTTTCAGCCGGCGGGGACGTTTCCACTTTGAAAGATATGGTCTCACCACTGAGATACTCAGCCTTCAAGTCGGTGATGGTTAAATCAGCCGATAAGCAAAATGCAGGCAACCATAGAACAACCAATACAGGAAAGAAACCAAGCAATTTATATTTCATAAAATGACTCCTACATAAGTTTTTAAGTACGCAAAGCGACGTTCAACAAAGAATCACTCAGCTTTGCTACTACATCGCAACAAATCCAGTGAATTTGTCTGGACAAATTGAATCATATTCAAAGATAAATTGCAAAAGATTTTTCTATTTTTGTAACTAGCTCATTTCAAGTCGTTTCAGTCATAAGTGTATGAATAATAATTCATTATTAAATTTTGTCCAAATAGGTCATGGTTCACAACGCATCAATAAATTGTTGATTTCAATCCATTAATTTTTATTATCCGTCATATAAATTAATTTTTTAATTAGCTTATTAATTTTATTAATGATAACACCTTTATCTATTCAAAGATAAGCTTGACATTATTTTTCGGACTGCATAAAATGTGCGCCAGCAAAATTTTAATACTATTAACAAAAACTTGAAAAATTTTTTTGAAAAAAAAATGATTTAAGTTCAATACTAGCCGTAAAATATATATATGATATATCAAGAACTTTTTAAAGATTTTGAAAATACCAAAAATCTAAGTGGTAAAGCATGGGAACATGCAGTCGCTATTGATCTGTTAAATAGTAGCAACATTGAAGATTGTTCCATTCACTGTTTCCATTATCAACAAATGTTTGAATGTTTTTTTAAACATATTTTAGAAACTAAAAGCCAGTTTGGCTCATATTCTAAATCACATAAACTCAATAAGTTATTAGAAGAAGTGATTGGAGCAACCGCATTTAAAACAAATAAATCCAAATATCGCAGTGATCTAATTGTGATTACAGTCTGTGCTGAAGAATACAGATATAATTTTGATATAGACTGCCAAGGCTATCTTGATAGCGTCGTTATATGTAATGAATTACTCAAGGAACTTATTAGTTTTGAAAAACAATAGCATTACTTATCATCTATTCCCTAGCCTTGGAATATTTTCTGAATTCTATTTTGGATGTCTTCTGCGGCTTCTTTAGGGGAATCAAAATCTTGGGGCTCTTTTATTGGACGACCGACAACAATGTAATCAGCTCCATTGTAAAAAGCTTCTTCAACATTAACCGTTCTTTTTTGATCATCTACATTTTTGACGGGTCTGATACCAGGCGTGACGATAATAAAACGATCTCCCAATTTTTCTCTTAACTCTGGCGCTTCAATGCCAGATGAAATGACACCATCACAGCCTATTTCTAGTGCCCGTTTGGCTCTGGATAAGACAACGGACTTTATATCTACCTTGAACCCAAGATCATTTAAGTCACCTTGATCAAGGCTAGTCAATACGGTGACGGCGAGTATTTTCAGTCCATTTTTCTCTTTTGCGGCTGCCTTAAGCACTTCGTCATTTCCGTGGACAGTGGCAAACGATATTTTGTATTTTTTTAATTGTCTGACGGCTGACTGAACGGTTTGAGGTACATCAAAAAATTTTAAATCTACAAAAACTTTCTTTCCCTGATCGGTGATCCACTCCAGAAGTTCAAAATAGCCGCCTGCCATGAACAATTCTAATCCGAGCTTGTAAAAAGAGATACTATCTCCAAGCTCTTGGACAAGTCTCTTGGCTTCATCAGTGCTCGCAACGTCCAAAGCAAAAATAAGGCGTTCTCTTGTTGGGATGGGTTTGTCGGAAAGTTTACTTTTATTGGAATTTTGTGTTGTCATCAGTCTGTCAATTAGGTTTTTATTTAAAGGTGTGCAGGACGCGGAGCGTCCAGTCATGCATGATCTCCGCTTCGCTCCGTTACTTCGTTTCCCACGCAGAGCGTGGGAACGAGAAAAAAAAAGGATTGCCCCTACATTGCGGTCCTCCGTAGGGGCAATCCCTTGTGGTTGCCCTTAAATTTATTTATTTAGGGCGCAATGCGACAATCTGTCCCTGACTATCATAAGCAACCAAAATATTATTGACCACTAACGGTGGCACAAAAATACTCGCCTTGCCCATGCGATAGCGAGCCACAAATTCTCCATCTTTGCGCCGCATCCAATGTAGATAGCCTTCTAGATCGCCAACAACCACATAGTTTCCTATGTTCACTGGTGCTGTTATGTTGCGTGCTTCAAGTTTTTCTTGTTTCCACCACTTTTCTCCAGTAAAACGATCAAGTGCCCAGATATGACTCTTGGTGTCGCTCACATAAAGGTTGTCTAAATCCACCCCTAAACCGGCGTAGGATGACAAGGGTTTTTCCCATAACAGTTTTGCTTGGAGCAGATCGATGGCAACAGTACGTCCCTGATAGCTGGTGACATAAACGGTATCATCTACCAGCAATGGATCAGCATCAATATCAACCATGCGTTCCAATTCAGTACTGCCACGCGGCACAGCAACAGGTGCTTCCCAGAGCACTTTGCCTGTTTGCAGTTCTAGGAGTGCTATTTGCCCATTGTCAAACCCCGCAATAATCTGATCATGTTTGATGACGGGTGTACTCGTGCCGCGTAAAGTGAGTAATGGTGTGCGACTGGGCTCATATACCCATATGCGTGCGCCATTTTGGCTATTAAGCCCAAATAATTTGCCATCAATCGTTCGCACCACAACAATGCCACGACTGATACGCGGTTTTGCTAACACTTCACTGGAGACTTGCGCCTGCCATTGTTTGTGACCATTTTTTTTAGATAGGGCGACGACTTCGCCCTTTTGACTGCCCACCACCACCAATCCATCCCCTATGCCTGGTCCTCCCGAAATGGGCACGTCAATTTTTTGTTCCCAGACTATCTTCCCGTTTTTGAAGTTAAAGGCTCGCACAATGCCTTGTGGAGAGGCTGTGAACAAGCGTCCTTCGTGAAAGGCGGGCGCGATTTTGAGGTAGCCTTTTTCGATATTTCCACCCGCGTCTGCTGTCCACAGTGTTTTTAATGTCAAGGTGGGTTTGAAATCGACTAAAGGGGCAGGTGGTGCCGTGTTATCGGTTTCGTTGAAAAGGCTACAACCACTTAATGTGATTAATAAGTAGAGTAGTAATATAGCTTTCTGCATGGTTTCTATTCTGGTGCTGGTGTGGTTTCCTCAGTCTCTACAGGTGTAACCGTCTCCTCACTCTCCACAGGCGCAACCGTTTCCTCAGTCTCTACGACTGGCGCAACCGTTTCCTCAGTCTCTACAGGTGCTGCAACCGGTTCAGATTCGGTAGTGACAGGTGTCTCCTCAGTCTCCACAACAGGCGCAACCGGTTCAGATTTGGTCGTGACAGGTGTCTCCTCAGACTCTACAACAGGCGCAACGGGTTCAGATTCGGTAGTGACAGGTGTCTCCTCAGTCTCCACAACAGGCGCAACGGGTTCAGATTTGGTCGTGACAGCCGTCTCCTCAGTCTCCACAACAGGTGCAACCGGTTCAGATTCTTCGGTAGTGACAGGTGTCTCCTCAGTCTCCACAACAGGCGCAACGGGTTCAGATTTGGTCGTGACAGGTGTCTCCTCAGACTCTACAACAGGCGCAACCGGTTCTGGCACAGACGACGTTTCTGTTGAAACCGTTGGGGAGGGCTGCTCTATCACAAGGGGTGATTCTGTAACAGGTGGCGGCACGACTGCTGGGAAGGTCGGCGCACTTGCCTCAATACGCTTTTCTTTTTTAAGACCTAAGTCATCCAGTTTCATCTGCACCCATTTAAGATGTTGAGGCGATAAATCCAAATGCCCAACGGCTTCAGTATAAGCATTACGCGCATCGTCAATTCTACCTTCTGCCATGGCAATATCGCCTCGTATTTCGGCATACTCACCTCTGAAAGTAGCCTCATCAATCCCCTCAATTAGCTTTTTAGTCTCCGCTACTTTCTTTTGTGACAAAAATAGGCGGGCTTTACGCAAGCGAGCAACATGAGCCAATTCAACTATCTTGCTATTTTCTATCACCCATTGCAAGCGAGCCTGGCTACTGTCAATATCCCCCTTTTCTAAATCATGATGTGCCATATTCAGCGCAGCAAGTATCGCATAAGGACTGCCACTGTATTCGGACAATAGCTGACTGGCGGCTTGACGCGCTTGTGGTATTTCTTCTTTTTCCAAGGAAAATACTACTTGGTTATAAATGTTAGAGGCGATTTGTGCCTGTTGATCTGAGTAAACTTGCCACCAGCGCCAACCCGCTATAAGCCCTAAGCCTATTACAATACCGCCAATCACTGAAAGGCCATTTTCTTTCCACCATTTTTTGAGTGCTTCAATTTGTTCTTCTTCTGTTTCGTAAGTTGCCACAATTTTTCCTTTATGTTAATTAAAAGCTGTCCAAGATAAATCTTGGACTCCTAAGTTTTCCATTAAGTAATGAACTAACTCGGTTTGCGCCAAAGATATTTGGGGTTGTTTTTCACGCAAATATTTTATTGTCACTTCTTGCTTAGCCACTTCATCTTCACCGAGTACCAACGCAATTTTTGCCCCGCTTTTGTCAGCCCGTTTGAACTGACTTTTAAAGCTGCCCCCTCCACAATGGGTGAGTAAACGCAATTTAGGTAAGGCATCGCGTAAAGTTTCCGCCAAGCGAAAGCCTTGTTGTATCCCCTCATCCCCAACCATAATTAAATAAATATGGGGCGCATTATTGGGGATTTCCAACTCAGCACTGAGCAACAATACGAGCCGTTCAATACCCATCGCAAAACCAATGGCGGGTGTTGCTCGCCCCCCGATTTGTTCGACTAGCGTATCATAACGTCCCCCGGCACACACTGTCCCTTGGGCACCGAGTCTCTGCGTCACCCATTCAAACACGGTGCGATTATAATAGTCTAATCCCCGCACTAAACGCGGATTCACTCGATAATTCACGCCCGCTTGATCAAGCAATTGTTTGAGCTTGGCAAAATGCGTTTGAGAGGGCTCATCGAGATGCTCTAACAATTGTGGTGCCCCCTCAATCAGTGTTTGCATGTCGGGATTTTTACTGTCCAATATCCGCAACGGATTTGTATCCAAGCGGCGTTGACTGTCGGCATCCAATTGTTTGTGATGATCAGAAAAATAGTTGACTAAGTGTTCACGATAAGCCGCTCGTGTGGCTGCGGTACCGAGTGAGTTAATCTGCAATTCTAAATCATTTAAACCCAATTGCCGCCAAAAACGCGCTGTCATTAAAATGATTTCGGCATCAATATCGGCGCCCGCTAATCCATAGGCTTCGGCACCGATTTGATGAAATTGCCGATAACGCCCTTTTTGCGGTCGCTCATGGCGAAACATGGGTCCCATATACCATAAGCGCTGTATTTGATTATAAAACAATCCCTGCTCAATCCCAGCACGAACACATCCCGCCGTGCCCTCTGGACGCAAACTTAATCTGTCACCATTACGATCCGTGAAGCTGAACATTTCTTTTTCAACAATATCAGTCACTTCTCCAATCGTTCGGTTAAATAATTCTGTGGCTTCCAGTAATGGCATACGGATTTCTTGATAGCCGTAGCTATGTAACACTTGACGGATAGTGGCTTCAATATGTTGCCAAAGAGGCGTTTGCGCCGGCAGAATATCATTCATCCCCCGGATGGCTTGAATTTTTTGACTAGACATTAGTTATCAGTTATCAGTTATTTCTTTCGCCGTGTTTTAAAAAATTGACTTAAATAGTGCCCACATTCTTCCGCCAACACGCCACTGACACATTCTACCAGATGATTGTGGCGAGTATCTCTGAGAATATCAAAACGACTCCCCGCTGCTCCCGCTTTATTGTCATAAGCGCCAAAGACGACGCGCTTAATTCGTGCCTGAATAATCGCACCCGCACACATGATACATGGCTCAAGTGTGACGTATAAGGTGGTGTCGATTAAACGGTAATTGTTTAAATGTTGTGCAGCTTTGCGTAAGGCGACAATTTCTGCATGGGCGGTGGGATCATGGCTGCTAATGGGTTGATTCCATCCCTTGGCGATACATTGTTCTCCTTGTACTATGATAGCACCAACGGGGATTTCTCCTTGGGCAGCGGCAAATTCGGCAAGATTTAAGGCGTGACGCATCCATTTGTCGTCATGGTTTGTTGAGTATTTTAACATTTTAAACACGGGTAATGTAGGGTGCGTCCTACGCACCTTTTTCGCGGTGCGTGGGACGCACCCTACAAAAGAAGATTGACAAGGTACTAGGAGCATCAAGTTCCAATCCAACTTACACTTGTCGCATAACCTGCGGATGTTTACGTTCAACGGAAGTCAAGATTTTATTGAGCGCACTCAAATAAGCCTTGGCAGACGCCATCACAATATCTGTATCCGTCCCCTGTCCATTGACAACTTGTCCCTCTTTTTCCAAGCGCACTCCGACTTCTCCTTGAGCATCAGAACCATTGGTAATATTATTGACCGAATACACCAATAAATTCGTCTCACTGTTTACCAAGCTTTCGATGGCTTTAAAAGTGGCATCCACAGGACCACTGCCCGAAGCACTAACCGTGTTTTCTACGCCATCCAAATTTAAAGTCACATTGGCATGAGGCGTTTCTCCCGTCTCTGAACAGACTTTAAGCGCGACCAATTTGACTCGCTCATGCTCAGTCATCAAAGTATCGCTCACGAGTGCTTGCAAATCTTCATCATAGATCTCATGTTTCTTATCCGCCAAATCCTTGAAACGAGCAAAAGCCGCATTGAGTGACTCTTCAGAGTCAAACTCAATATTCAAACTTTTCAAACGATCACGGAAAGCATTACGCCCAGAATGTTTGCCCAATACCATACGGTTCGCTCGCCAACCGACATCCTCGGCTCGCATAATTTCGTATGTTTCGCGATGTTTAAGCACACCATCTTGATGGATACCGGCTTCATGGGCAAACGCATTCGCTCCCACAATGGCCTTATTGGGTTGCACAGGAAAACCAGTGATATTAGAGACTAATCGCGAACAAGTCACAATTTGCGTCGTATCCAAATCGGTATGACAAGGGAACACATCTTGCCGAGTACGAACCCCCATCACGATTTCTTCTAAAGCCGCATTACCGGCTCTTTCTCCTAAGCCATTGATAGTACACTCAACTTGACGCGCACCGTTCATGACAGCCGCCAAAGAGTTTGCCACTGCTAAGCCTAAGTCATTATGACAATGGACAGAAAAAATGGCCTTATCTGAATTAGGGATGCGCTCACGCAATTGGGCGATCAATTTTCCAAAATGCTCAGGCAAAGTATAGCCAACTGTGTCGGGAATATTAATTGTCCCCGCTCCTGCCTCAATCACCGCCTCAATGATACGGCATAAAAAATCCGTCTCCGAGCGCCCTGCATCTTCAGGAGAAAATTCTACATTATCCGTATATTGACGGGCTCGCTTGACGGCTTTGACGGCTTGCTCTAATACTTGTTCTGGCGACAAGTGCAATTTATTTGCCATGTGGACAGGCGAAGTGGCAATAAACGTATGTATCCTTGCCGAATTTGCACCTTTGAGTGCCTCAGCGGCACGATCAATATCTTTATCTAAGGCGCGTGCCAAGCCACAGATGGTGCTATCTTTGATGATATTTGCGACGGTTTGCACGGCCTCAAAATCGCCAGGGCTGGCAATGGGAAATCCAGCCTCAATGATGTCAACACGCATTTTCTCCAAGGCTTTAGCAATCCGAACTTTTTCGTCCTTAGTCATGGACGCGCCCGGACTTTGCTCACCATCGCGCAATGTGGTATCGAAAATAATGAGTTTATCAGTCATAAAAAAAACCCGCTTGCCCACAATGGGCATAAGATTGATTATAAAAAAAGTGGATTGTTGCGTGATTAGCCCTCGCCAGGGCACGCGATGATTTAGCTGCCCCTTAGGGCAGCAGGAGAAAATGAGAGGCAAACGGGCACCGCATCACCTGCCCATGATGGACATGACAGTTATTGCAAATATTGCAAAAGTGAGTGGTACACATAATATTTGAGTGGTAGTTTTATGAGTGATGATTTTGTTGGGTGAATATTGTAAACAGTATCTCAAAAATTGCAAGTCCCTTTTTATCAGTTATTAGTTATCAGTTATCATATTTAGTTCGACTTTTTTCAGCGAGCGTAGGGTGCGTCCTACGCACCCTTTTTTTTGTTTTAATGCTTTAATTTATATACATTTTATTATTTTATTCTCAGTTTTCAAATCACCTGAAAAACAGACGTGCCGAGGGATTGCCCTCGGCACGATATGGCATTGAATTTAGAGCCTGATGCACAATATTTAGTTTGAATGTGAACGCCCTCTACTAATCCCAGACAGTACATCGTTTAAATGATTTAATACCGTTAAATATTGTATAATAAATACAACAGTCTCCCCCAAAAGCGTTATAATCAGATAGATTTCAGGATAAGGTTCTGGCAAAATTTGGAGCACTTCCAAGATCAAATAAAGGAGAAGCCTTTTATGCGTGAATTTAACACCTCTGGACCCTGTAATCCTGCCCTACATTACACCGTCATGCGCGAAGCCTTAATTGCAGAAGGCAAAGAAAAAGTGCGAAAAGGGCGGTATTTTACGCTGTTTGCACCCAGACAAACGGGAAAAACGACCTATTTTCAACTCTTGCTTGAAGCGGTTAAGGCGGAAAATTTTACCCCAATTTGGATTAGTTTTGAAAACTTGAAGACTGTTACAATAGAACTGTTTTACCAAAGTTTGAATAGTCAAGTTCATCAAGAATTGGCAGAACATGGGATTGAATTAAAACAGACCATTACAAATCCGGTTGATCTGGTTGAATTTTTTGAACAGCTCAAAACTCAATCTATTGTTCTCGTTATTGATGAATTTGAAGGCATACCTGATTTGGTATTAAGTGAGATTATGCATGCTTTCCGGCAAATGTATCATCGAAAAAAATATCATGCCCTCCATTCCATGATCCTTGTCGGCGTGAGTACAATCGCAGAACTCGTCACCTCCGATGCCTCACCCTTCAATGTGGCAGAGGAGTTAAAAGTTTCCTATTTTACTCCAGCAGAAGTCAATCAATTGATTGAGCAATATGTGAGTGAATCAGGACAACAAATTGAAAATAGGGTGATAAATGCCATTTATGACAATACCAAGGGGCAGCCCGGTTTGGTTTGTGCTTTAGCCGCAGATATGCTTAAAAAAATCACCAATCGCCCCGTGATAATGGCTGATTTTTTAGTGACACTGGATTATTTCTTAAAATCAAAATATGATAAAAACATCCTGAATATTATCCAAAAGGCGAAAGAGAAAAAGGATTTTATGTACCGCTTGTTATTTGGTGAACAGGCTATTGATTTTAATATCTATACTAAAGATATTGCTTATTTGCACGCTAATGGTGTCATAGAAAATATAGAAGGTCATGTAGGTATATTGGTGCCATTATATAGCAAGTGCATTATCACGGCATTTCGTCCCGTCTCCAATGGAGAAACGAGACATTATGGGCTCAAAGTCAATGAGAGCTTTGAAGCGTATTTGAAAGACGGGGGCTTAAATATTCACGCCATACTTAAGAAATATCGGCAATATGTGCGGCGGCGTGGCTTCAAAGCCTTTGACACTGAAAAACTGAAAGAAGGGGCTTGGCATTATTCGCTCGATGGTTTTATTAGCTTTTTTATTGAAGCCTTAGAAGGACAAACTTTTTTAGAAGTGCCATCTGGTGCTGGACGAACAGATATTTTGATTGTTTATAAGGCTCACCGGTATCTCATTGAAACCAAAGTCTTTAGCAATAATACACTCTTAAAGAGGGGAAAGGGGCAATTAGCTGAATATCTGACATCAGAAGGCTTGGATGAAGGCTATTATGTCGTCTTTAGCAATTTACACACTGATGAGGATACGCTTTATTTTGAGGATAGTATTCAGGGTAAGCAAATTTATACTTATGTTATTTGTACTCACTTTCCGACACCTAGTCGTCTCCCCGTGCCAGAGGATTTGAAACTGACAGAGACTGAAAAGGTGGCTGGGCGGATGCTGAGTCTGGAGAATTTGACAGATGAGCAGATAAGCCAAGTCACGGGGGTGAGCTTGGAAAAAATTGAATATTTGAGACAAATTAAGCTTATCGGGCAATTTTCGTCATAAATATACCAGTCAAGGATTCAATGCCATATAAAATCACAGCAGAGGGTAGGGGCAATCCTTTATGGTTTGCCCGTTTGCACAAACCGAGGATACACGATAACCCCCGTTTCATCATCCGTATAATCTACCTCAAACCGTTTCCGATTCGTTTCATCAACCGTTTCAATAAATAAGACTAACCAGATTGAAGTCACTCCTAATTCTTGCCCATACTTTGCCGCCTGACTAAGGGCTTCACGATAGGCGCGTTGATTGGCAAAACTTTTTAATTCTAAACCAAACAATTGCCCCGCATGACGTATCAATAAATCAATTTGACCATTACCCGTTGGAAACTCGGGTTGAACTTGTGCCTTATAACTATTGAGAAAACTGCTCAAATAGAGATAAAAATGAAAGTGAAACACGGCTTCATACACCCGTAAATCTCCCCGACGAGGCGCGTTTTTCAACACCTGCTCCCGATTAGCTTGCAAATACTGTTCATATCTAAGCAACAATTGATGAATGTTGAGACTGTTTTCGGTAATCGTATCCGACAAATCCTCAAAGGGTGAATATAAGCAGTCCATTTCATGATACAGTTCTCTGGCAAAATAATTGAACAATCGCTTTTGTATGTATGGGCAAGGAAATTTCACATAATTTTCGCTCAAGCTGACTTCTTCAACCGAAACTACCCCATTCATATAAAGAAAATTGATGATGGGATCATCATAAATAAAATTGACCTTCCTTTTAGTTTGGAAAAGTTCCAAAACATAAGGTTTATAAGGCGCCTGTTTAGCCTTGCTGATGATGTTTAAAATATTGTTATTGGGTAACAAATTAAGCGCGGCTGCATAAACCTCTTTAAAATGCCCTATCGTAATCGGTTGTTTGATGTCTTTATTATAGGTTTCTGTCAACAATTCCCCAAACCAACTGGTTAAACCGGGTTGCCCTTGAAATTCATACCAAATACGTTCTACCACTTCTGGCTCAATCTTTTGTGTACGTTCTTGTTGATAGCACTTGAAAAGGTAAGCCACCTCATCATGAGTCAAATTAGGAATATGCAAACTTCGCTGGACATTAAAGGGAGAACCTTTGACATTTTCCACGCCCAAGACGGTACGTACCCCTATAAAAGCCAAAGCATGTAACAGGTAATCCTTCTCAGCGGTGGATTTGTCCGTTTGATTCTGACGACTGTGATAAATATTGCGAAAAAAACCGACTAGCCCGGCGATAACGGATTCTTGGAGTCCATCAAATTCATCCAAAATCAAAATCAAGGGCTTATTTAGAGTTTGCCGTTTGAACAAAATCTGAAAGTCCTCTAAGGTGTTGATGGTGAGCTTATCTAAGCCCAAATTTTCCATCAATTCCCTGCCCAGTACTTGAGCCACACGATTGACATCAGTCACATTAGAGAGATGTTGCAAAGGCAGGATAACCACATCAAACTGGCTTTGCTGTTGAAGGGTTAAGACGACTTCTCGCATTATCCAAGTTTTGCCTGTTTGACGCGGTGCCCAGACGGTGATGTAATGTCCCCCTTTGTTGGGATCATCCCCCTTTAAATGTTGAGTCGCTTCATCAATCAATTTTTGACGCGGAACATAATAATGTAGTTCACGATCAACTGGACCATAAGATGAAAATTTTCGCATTTTTTAATCTCCTGTCCAAAGCTAAAGCTTTGGACTCCTAAATATTTTATTGGCGCGAAACTTCAGCGATCAAGCCTTTTAATTCTGGAATACATGAGCCACAATTGGTCCCTGCTTGCAAGGTTTCTCCTATCTGCGCCGCTGTTTTTAATCCTTTTTCTTGGATCGCCTTTTTCACCGGCTCACGCCCAATATTGTAACAGGCACAAATAATATTGTCTTGTTCTGATGTGTCCGCTTGTCCGGTTAGTAGGCTGAGCCGTTCTGTCGGCGTTAATCTGTCTCTGCTAAACAGGCTGATTAAGCCGTTGCGTGAGGGTAATTGTTCGTCGGTGCCAATGAAGATACAGATATTTATGCGTTCTTCTATAATGTTGGCACAACGATAACGTCCCGTGGCGCGATCTTGATATTCTAGCCAGTCCAGTTCGGCGCCAAAGTGTTTGTTGATCCATTCTGCCCAATTATCTGGCTTGGTTTCGCCTGCCAGTTCGTAGCGCAATATGTTGTTTTCACTGCGTATTTTTACCCAATAGTCAAGTTGTTCGGTGGGTAGTGATAGTGGTTGTTTTGATAGGATAAATCCTTGCCAGGCTGGACGATAGGGGCTGAGACGCACGGGGGTGTGTTTAAATTCAGGTTGCCCCGATAAGGGATCGGTGGTTGGCATCACTAAGGTGTCAATTCTGGCACAATTGCTATTTTGGGCATTCCAGTGCATGGGTACAAAGATATTTCCGATTTTTTGCGTTTGGGTGAGTTTGGCACGTCCGAGCCATTTGCCTAATCGACTGGTGATTTGAACTAGGCTGTTGTCATTTATATTCAGTGCTTCTGCATCGTCTGGGTGAATTTCTGCAAATGGTTCGTTGATATGTCTCAATAGTCGCGCTGATTTGCCGGTGCGCGTCATGGTATGCCATTGATCGCGGATACGTCCGGTATTGAGTATGAGGGGATATTTGACATCGGGTAAGTGAGCCGGCGTGCGCGGGATGATGCTGACAAATTGGGCTTTGCCGCTGCGGGTATAGAAGTGTTTGTCGGCAAACATTCGCGGGGTTCCTCTGAGCCCGCCACAGTGTGTTGTTTGCTGTTTTTGTTGACAGATTGGCCATTGTATGGGGGTTAATGTCTGATATTCTTCGTCAGTGAGGGCGAGTAATCCACTGATGTCAAAGTCGCGGCTTCCGTTATTTTTGTAGCCAGACAAGGCGGCATGTTCGCGGAATACGTCTATCGCTGATTTATAGGAAAATTGTTTTTTGTATCCTAATCGGTGTGCGACTCGGCTGAGTATCCACCAATCGGGTTTGGCTTCTCCGGGGGCGTATAAAAAGGCGCGTTGTCGAGAAATCCGGCGTTCTGAATTTGTGACGGTGCCTTCTTTTTCTCCCCATGCGAGGGCGGGCAATAATATATGGGCATAAGCGGTGGTGTCGGTTTGTCGCACAACGTCGGAGACGACGACTAATTCGCATTGTGCTAGTGCTTGTTTGATGCTGTCTGCGTTAGGTAGGCTGACAACGGGATTGGTTGCCATTATCCAAATGGCTTTAATTTCTCCTTTTGCGGCGGCGGCAAATAAGTCAATTGCTTTGAGTCCGGGTTCTGTCGGTATATGGGGCGATTGCCAAAATTCTTGTACTAAGGCGCGATGTTCTGGCTCAAAGTCCATGTGGGCTGCGAGTTGATTGGCGAGTGCGCCCACTTCGCGTCCGCCCATGGCATTGGGTTGCCCCGTGACTGAAAAGGGTCCCATGCCTGCTTTGCCGATGCGTCCAGTGGCAAGATGACAGTTGATAATGCTATTGACTTTGTCGGTGCCGCTGGTGGATTGGTTGATGCCTTGTGAGTAGAGTGTGACTACTTTGTCGGTAGCGGCAAACAGGCTGAACAAGTTGTGTATTTGTTCTTCTTCGAGTCCACAGTGTTGTGCAACGCTGGCAATTGTGCCAGAGGTTTCTCGGGCGGCTTCTAATGCTGAGCCGAAGCCTTGCGTTTCTTCTAAAAATTCGTAGTCTAAATGGTCATGGCGGCGTAGAAAATCTAGTAAGCCATTGAATAAGTAACCATCGCTGCCGGGTTTGATGGCTAAGTGGGTGTCTGCTATTTCACAGGTGGCTGTGTGGCGTGGATCAATGACTACGATTTTTAATTCAGGACGTTTTTCTTTGGCGGCTGATATGCGTTGAAATAGTATGGGATGACACCAGGCTAGGTTGCTGCCGGTTATGAGGATTAAGTCGGCTTGTTCTAAGTCTTCATAGTTGCCGGGGACGGTGTCGCTACCAAAGGCGCGTTTGTATCCGGTTAAGCTGGATGACATGCAGAGTCGTGAGTTGGTGTCGATATTGGCACTACCGATAAATCCTTTCATGAGTTTGTTGGCAACATAGTAGCCTTCGGTTAGTAGTTGCCCGGAGACGTAAAATGCGACGGATTTTGGTCCATGTTGTGCGATGATACGTTGGAAATCGCCCGCAATTTTATCTAATGCTGTCTCCCAAGTGCTTTGTAGGCCGTTAATTTCTGGATAGAGTAAACGGTCATCTAGGCTGAGGGTGTTGGCTAAACTGATGCCTTTGGAGCATAGTCGCCCGAAATTGGCGGGATGGGTTTTGTCGCCTGTGATGGTGACTTTGTCTTCTTCTGTTTGTGCGATAATGCCGCAGCCTACGCCGCAGTATGGACAGGTTGTGTGTGTTGTGGGCATTGAAATATTTTTTTCTCTGTTTTTTGTGTGTTAATTTAAAAAGCCTTGAATCACGGATTTTACGGATGACACGGATTACGCTGATTTAAAATCAAATAGGACTTACGCACTCAATATAATAAGTTATTGATTTACCCTAATAATGAGTACAACGGATTAGCGGAATAAACGGATTTTAAAAACAAAAATATAATTTTAACGCTATGAATTTATTATATTTAATCCGTTTATTCCGTTAATCCGTTGTACTCAGTGCGTAAGTCAAAATAAAAATAAAAATCAAAAGATCAGATTTAGGTTTTTAATCCGTGTCATCCGTGTCATCCGTAAAATCCGCGATTCAAGGTTGAATTTTGACAGGCGCAAATTTAACCGTCGTTGCTGCTCCCTGTCCTATTTTAACAAACAATTCTACTGTATCGGCTGCTATGTCGTTTGACATCGAAAATCGAACCGTCAATGCGCTGGGTGTCAATATTTTCCAACTGCTGATTTCTCCGTCTTCCGTTTTGAGGGTAGAGATTTCCGGCGCGGCAACGGTATCAGCATGGGCTATCACTTTCTGTTGCGCTTTCAGCACGGTACCATAGGCATAAATGATTATAAAATCATCTGGTTGGTTTATTACAAATTGACAGGCAATATGCTGAGTCTCTGCCTTTTCACAGCTTGATAGGGTAATTTTTCTCGTTCCCACGCTCTGCGTGGGAATGCCTGCCTCGACGCTCTGCGTCGTCAATGTCGATATTTGTTGTTCTAATTTGTCAATTTTGTCTTTTAAGACTTTATTTTCAACAGCATACAGTGATTTGTTTAATGTTTCCATGACATAAGGCTGTGCCACAAATCCGACGACGATGCCGACGAGTATGCCGATAATAAACGCTACCCAAGCGGGTGCTTTTTCAAAATTTATGTTAATCATGATATATTATTGTTGTAGATAACCAATGAGGCGCATTATGTTTAAATTATTCCAAATAATAGCTTTATGCGTAGGCATAAACCATTTATCCTTCGCCGCGCCCATCCAAGTCGATATTAAGTATTTATATTATCGCAACGGTTGGGATAATTACAAGACGCTTAAAAATGGCAGCGTTTTATATCGGCAAAAAGATTTTTTAAAGATCATTTTTACTCCCTCAGAACGCGCCTACGTTTACATTTTTTCCAAGGGCTCATCGGGTAATATCTATCGGATTTTTCCGATGCAAGCTTTTAAGGGCAAGGTGGTGAACAATTTTAATCCTGTTTTACCCGGTGTGGATTATTACGTCCCGAAAAAAGGCAAGGCGTTTAGTCTGGGTGGCTCGGCTGGCAAAGAGACGCTTTATTTTATAGTGTCCAAAGAGGCTGATGTTGATCTAGAAAGTGGATACAGCGAAATTTTACTGGCTCGCGGAACGCAGGCGAGTGAAATGGTCGCTTCTCGTGCCTTTGAGGATGAGGTGTTAAGCCGAGACATTTCTGACATCGTTTATGATCCCGTGTCTGAACAGAAAGTAACGGCTGTTTATGAGATCAATGAGGCTGGCAAGCATTTTGTTGTGATACGTGATCGTTTGTTAAGTTGCGATGGGTGTGTGAGTCGGGTGAGTTATGATTTGAGGTAGGGCAAAAAGAAAACTACAAGGATTGTATTTAATAAAGGATAAGTCAAAATCTAAACCTTTAACTACAGGGATTTTTTTTTAGCAGGGATAAGTCAAAATCTAAACCTTTAACTACAG
>JALXAQ010000086.1 GCA_026991885.1 Thiotrichaceae bacterium | reverse complement strand
TCAGCGTGACGCTGTCTGGAGCGACAGCCAGTGCTGGAGGTCTAACGTTCACTGTCGCATCGACTGAGGCACTGGCCTGATCCGTGATATTTATTATCGCGCTGCCTGTTCCTATAGCGGTGACGGTTGCCACATTACCCGTGAGAGAAACCGTTGCCACATTTTCATTATTTGAGGTGACAGAATACGGGGGAGTACCACCTGAGATATTGAGTGGAGTGCTGTTGCCGACCGTCAGCGTGACGCTGTCTGGAGCGACAGCCAGTGGTCTCTCGTCATCTTTTATGGTGAGCGTCGCTTCGCTTAAACCAAGAATTGCACCACCCAATGGCTGACTCAAAGTCAAATTGAGCGTTTTGTCTCCATCGTAAGACTCGTTATCAATGATGGCAACGGTAAAGGACTTAGGGTTGCTATCTTTGTCCGCCCAAGTGAAGGTGCCCTGTGCCGCATGATAATGCTGCCCAGCGATGGCCGTACCGTCACGGGTGGCATAATTCACCGATATTTCACCATCGCTACCCTCCACGCGCTCAACAGTGATGATGGCATTCACGCCGTTTTCATGCACGCTATAGTTGGATTTTTTGAATTGTAGTTGGCCGGGGTTTCGGTCTTTTACGATGATACTTTGCGTACTATCGCCCACCGTGACATTGCCACTAGAAAGTACTATACCTATTTTGAAGGTTAATGTTTCTGGCACTTCCACTATATTATCATCCACCGCCAAAACGGCAAAAGACTTGACTCGATTAGCCAAATCTAGTGTTGTCGAGGACGGAAGCGAGGAAAAGTCACTTTGTGAGGCATCCGTTCTAAAACTAACCAGAATAGTTCCTAAACCCGTCGTGTCTTCACCATCACTGATATCCAATGAGACTGTGAGCGTGAAAAAGTTAGCTTCACTAACAGTCGTTTTGTCGATGGAAAGATTGACTGTCGCGCTTTGAACGACTCCTATCCATAATAACAAGAGCAACAATGTGAAATATATTGAAAATTTTCTAAACATAATTGTTTATTCTCATCGGGGATTTTGGAATCCAAGATAAATCTTGGACTCCTTTCATCGCATAATTTAAAAGTTACACTGTTCTTGCAGTGTCACCTTACCCACTGCAAGATTAGAGGCTAGATCATTGAGAGAAAGTGTCTCATTCTCAGGCAGCAAAGCCGCATAAAAGGTATAAGTTCCACCCACGCAGTTCCCGACTTTAAATTTTTCGATAGGGACGAATTGCTGCGTTTTTTGCTCTAAACTTTCCTTGAAAGGGACACTTTCTGTCACGATTGAGTGCTCGTGCTCAGTTAAGAATATCAACGGCAGTTCATATTCAGGCGGTAGCGCGACAGCCACATACAAGTCAACTAACTGATCAGTGTTAGCTTGTTGAGCGTCAAGGTTTAAATTCACTGTGAGCTTTTCTCCAACCGGAATTTCACGATCCGGTAGATCAAAGCAGAGGCAAGCTTTGTCCTCAATACAGCCAACCTTGCAAGATACAACGCTCACCGTCACCTCGATTGAGATACCGGCACTATCCGTGATCCTTATTATGGTGGTGCCTGTTCCTTTAGCGGTGATCGTCACCACATTACCCGTGACAGAAACCGTTGCCACAGTTTCATCCGTTGAGATGACATCATACGGGGCAGTACCACCTGATATATTGATTTCACGGTTGTTGCCGGGTGTCAGCGTGACGCTGGGTGGATCGGTATACACTAATTCTAAAATAGTGAGCGTCGCAGTCTCAACCACTTGGCACTTTTGGTCTTTGAGTTCTAGAATGACTGTTTCTTGATGTGGTGGTTCGGCCTTCGGATTATTGATGATGGGAATGGAAAATGTTTGAGGGCCACTTTCTCCATCTGCCCAAGTGAGGGTTCCCATTACTTCTTTATAGTCATCCCATACGATGGCTGTACCATCACGAGTGGCATAATTCATCGAAAGTGTACCATCGCTACCACCCACACGCTCAACAGTGATGGTGGCCGTTTCGTCGCTCTCTGCCACGCTAAAGTTGGAGTCAGTAAATTGTATTTGACCCGGTTGTTGCTCTCTGACATTGACCGAGACGGTACTACGATTGCCCAAGGTGACAAAATCTGTCATTGGCTCAAAATCCTGTAGGCTAAACGACTTTGTACCTGCTTTAAGCGCCTTGAGGACAATACTGAATTGTTGTCGATTGAAAAATTCTTGTCGTCCCACATCAAGGCTGATTGGGATGGGAAAGTTATGAGGCGGCAGAGAACTCAAATCATCGCCAATCGTTCCATCAAGCTCTGGTCCCGTTAATAAAACGAAAGCTTGAATAAACGTATCAGTGGAGTTGTCCAATGAAACTGTGAGGGTAAAATATTCGCCTTTAATGACATCCGTTTTGTCTACAGAAAGATTGATCGTCGCGCCCTGAACGACACCTATCCATAACAAAACCACTGACAAGATAAAATATCTTGAAAACATGATTGTTTTTTCTCCTATTTAAAAATAAGTCCAAGATAAATCTTGGACTCCAATATCATTTAAAACTCAAGCCGCACACCCAGCATAATAGCATAACGCTCAACATGACATAAACCTAATGTCCCCTCGTAGCGATTTATCGTCTATTCACAGCTACTTTGCTTGCCAGATTTCTAGGCACAAAGAAAAATTCTCCCGCCTCATGCTTAGCATACTTGATCGGCGCATATTCTGGCACTTGTTCAAAACCAATAACCGATGCTGCGTCACTGACCAAAGGTGCCACTTGTTGATACAACTTATAAGCCTCCATAATTTCATTATTATTTTCCAAAGTATCAATAAACGCCTTGGCAAACATGGAATGCCCTCCACCGCCCCCGTCTATCACAGGCTTGAGTCCGCCAGATGTCAAAGCCGTGCGCGATTTTCTTTTTAACATCGTCTTGATCCATTCAAGGCGTTTTTCTGCTGTCATACCCGCCTCCAAGCGCGAGAGTGCAGATCGGGTCATTGCCCCCGAATAGCAAGAATCCGCGACAACTAAAATATGCTTGCTATTCATCGTATTGAGTATATCAGTGATTTGTATATTGGAAATCCAATTACTCGTACTGTCCTCGCGGGCATCTACTGGTAACCAGTGTCCACGTTGATTAACTTTATCCAATTCTCCATGTCCCGCATAATAAATCAGCAAATTATCTTTTTCAGTCAGCGTCTTGCGTAATTGGTTGAGTGCCTCAAGGAGTTGATAACGGTTCGCATTTAATAAAACAGTGGTTTTATAACCATAAGTCTGCCTGAGCAACTGATCAACAGCCTTGGCATCATTAACCGCCGTTTTTAATTGGGGTAGTTCTTGATAGCGATTATTACCAATGATCAAGGCATGATATTGACCCAAGGGCAATTTTGCCTGAGTCACCTTCTTCGATGCGCCACATTTACCAGGACGGATGACCGCTCCACGGCACTCAATTTCTTGTTGCACCTTAGTCAGTTTTTGTTCTTTTTTGTCTCGCTCAAGACGTAAACGTGCCACTTGCTCCTTTAAGTTAGCCAATTGAATCCGCAGTGCTTCACTGCTCCCGTCCAGTTTTTTTTGACCTTTTTCGAGATCAGCTTGTGCCTGACGTAATTGTTCTTGAGTTTGGCGTAATTCTTCGCGCAATGAAGCGAGTTCAAGACTGCTCGGTGTCGTGGCAAAATCCATCTCCGTTAATCCTGCGGCTTGACGATACAATTGAGCCGCCTTGGCTGAGTTTTGTTTGACACCTAATCCATTTTCATAGAGATAGCCTAAATTCATTTGGGCACTGGCATAGCCTTGTGCAGCGGCTTTTTTATACCATTCGGCGGCTTTTTCATAATTGGGTGAAATCCCTAATCCCTTTTGAAAGGCTTCACCAACGTAGGTTTGTGCTTTGGGATCGCCCTCTTCTGCCGCGACAAGCCATACTTTTAAGGCTGTCGCATAATTAGCGCGATCATAAGCGACATATTCGCCTCCCCTATATTCACAATTGGCTGTTGGTGTTTTTATGGGGCGACGTGGCGTAAGCGTCGTGAAATTTCTTCCCATTTTACGGACTTGTCCAGGCAACAGGCAATCCACAATGAGAAATCCATTGGCATCTCCCGATGTGATAACTTGTTCCTCTTTAACTAACGGCGTGTTAGTATTACATGCGAAAATGCTAAGCATGATCAATATCAGGAGTGCCTTAAATAGAAATATTCTAAAATACTGCATGTTATTGTATTGTCCCTCATTTTGTACTTGATTTTTTTCAGTCATAAAAATATTATAGCTTATTTTTGCAGGACGCGAGAAAAGAGGAGATTTTATGCCAATCAATACACTCATTGAAACCGGCATCAACGCCCTATTAGGGGGGGATGCCGTAGATGTCTTAGCCGAAAACGCCAGCGATAAAGTCGTCTCCGTTTTTAGGGCACATTTTACCTTTTCCGCTTTTGAAATAGCCGAAAACTATCAAAAAAGCTACAACTACGCTTTGGCAGCCATCTGTACAGGGCTAGCCAAATTATCCGAGCCCATTGATTCAGATTATTTACAAGCTTTCGCTGATCAACGCGGACTTTCTAGCGATATTTTACGCCAACAACTCATTGAAAAAATTATTCAATTAGCCAAATTACCACCGATTTTTTCAGGCGAAAATCGTCCCTTGACGGAGCCAGAATTAATGGCTGCCATTCATCATCAAGAATCTTTGGTGATAACTGATTTAATTTTAGCCCAATTGCGCGAGGCGGATTTCTCTTTTGATGAGGATGAAGATTGGATCGCTTTTTTCCGTTTTGATGATTTATTAGGCAAAGCGACGCTGCATTTTTTTATTGAAATTATGCGCCAAACGCATCGCGTCGAATCCACCTTTTCTGCATTACAAAAAGAGGGCATTTGGGCGGATGTGCGCGATTTGAATTCGGCTCGAAAAAATCTCTCGGCTCATCTTGAGCAACAGATCGAGGCGCTCAAAGCCACTGCCATGCAAGCCCTAAAAAAGGGTGATTTTTCAGCCATGTCTCAAATATCGCCACAATTGGAAAGTTTACAGCAATCTTTGGCGCAAGTTCCACAACGTTTACAAGCCGCAAATAAAGCTTGGCAAGCCAGTCATCAAAATTTGAGCTATTTTTCTCGTCGTTTTGAAAGTTGGACTCAGTTGTTAAATGTCCCACTTAAGCAACTGTTAGAAAAGTTGGCGCAGGAGGATTTCACAAAAGACTCTGATGATGTCAATGAATTAAAGCAGTTGTTGCTGCAATTGATGGCGCGTTTTGATTTGTCCATGCAGGTTAAACCGCAAGATGAATTTAGTCATCATAGCAGCGAAAGCCTCAAACAGGTTCGTGCCGCGATTGAGCTGTTAAAAGGCTTGCATCAGCAAAACAGTCAATTAATGATGATGGCGGGTAGCCTTTTGTCTTCGACGGGCGAGCTCATCGAGGCGGAAAATTTATTTATCCAAGCCCGAAATATGGCCTTAAATGAGGCGGATAAAGCTTTAGCTTGTTTTAATCTTTTTCAAGTGCGGCTGCGCCGCAGTGCTTATGAGGGGGCTTTAGCCGATTTAGAGGAAGCGATTGAGATCAATCCACAGCGATATGCTTTACATGATATTGATAAATATCCTATTGAAGAATTGTTAGGCGCAGGTGGGATGGGATGTGTGTTTTTGTGTCATGATCGCAGCAAAAATCAGGTGGTCGTCAAATGCTTGTGGGAGGGGCAAAAAGGGGAGCGCGAGGATGTATTTAAAGAAGTTTTAATCATGCGTCAGATCAAAAGCCCTTATGTGCCGAAAATTTTAAATTATGGTTATGTGGATGCCAACCGACAAGAAAGACCTTTTTTTGTCACAGAGTATATCGAAGGTACTTTAGATGGGGAGGCGTGGTTAAGTCAATATGGCAAATTGGATTTAGAAACGGGATTAGAGGTGGGGCTGCAAATCGTGCAAGGTTTAGCGGTGGCACATCAAGCGGGCGTTTTTCATTTGGATATGAAACCAGCTAATCTGTTATTAAAAAAAGAGGCTGATAGTTTTTTGGTTAAAATCATTGATTTTGGCTTAGCGCGAGTGGCGAAGTCTCTCAAAGAACAAGCCGCCCGTTCTCAAGTTCGCAGTGGTCAAAGTAAATTAATTCAGGAAGTTTTCGGTACCTTTGATTATGCGGCGCCTGAGCAATGGGGTGAGATGGCGTATGGAAAGCCGGGGGCAAAAAGCGATGTGTTTGCCTTTGGGGCGACTTTGTACCGTTTATTGACTGCCGAAAGTCCCCGTTTTCCGCATCCGAGTGAGTTGCCCGATGTGCCTGAATTACAGACTTTGCTATTGGAGTGCTTAAAGCCTAATCCTGATAAACGCCCTGATCTTGAGGCGGTGATGGCGCGGTTATTAACTTTGCGAGACAAAGGGACAGAGGATACGACGCCAGTGCCGGGCAAGATTTTCCGTGATCGCTTAAAAGATGGCTCTGAGGGTCCAGAAATGGTGTGGATTCCGGCGGGGCGGTTTCGTATGGGGGATATTCGGGGTACGGGCAGGGACAATGAGCTGCCGGTGCATGCCGTGTCGGTGGAAGGTTTTGCGATGGGGCATTATCCGGTGACTTTTGCTGAATATGATAAGTTTGCCGAAGCCACAGATAGAAAAAAACCAAATGATAATGGCTGGGGGCGCGGCAATCAGCCAGTGATTTATGTATCTTATCAAGATGCTGTCGCTTACACGGGATGGCTCTCTGAACAAACGGGGCAGGCATATCGTTTACCGTCTGAAGCAGAATGGGAATATGCGGCACGGGCGGGAACGGAAATGGATTATTGGTGGGGAAATGATATAGGTCAAAATCGGACTAATTGTTGTGAGGGCGGTAGTCGATGGGGTGGAAAACAAACTTCTCCTGTCGGTTCTTTTGAGCCGAATGCTTTTGGTTTGTATGATATGCTGGGGAACGTTTGGGAGTGGGTGGCTGATTCTTGGTATGAT
>JALXAQ010000085.1 GCA_026991885.1 Thiotrichaceae bacterium | reverse complement strand
CATCACCTGAGCGAATAACATTCAAAGCTAGAGATGTTCTTTTGAGATGAAGCCCGCTCGCTTTATAACCATTAGCTTGTTGATATTGCTTCAAAGCTCTACGCGTGGCAGGACCCATTTTCCCATCGATTGTACCAGGGTTATAGCCTTGGTTTTTAAGTTCTCGTTGAAGCTTAGAATAATCAATTGGACGAGCAATCTTACGCCACTCCAACTTTGCACAATTTCTAAACTTAACCGAACTAAACCGTGGCAACCTTAAACGTACATTGAAATTGTAAGTCTGGTTTGGATTCAACGTTATCGCAGGTGATGGCTGACAAGTAATGGTGCCATTATTCATCGAACACCAATTTGGCGATATCAACTGAACGCCAGAGGTTGGTGATATTTGGTCAACAATGGCTGGAACAGTCATCGCAACATTGCCCGTATTGGTTACACTAATATTGAAATCACACGGTTGATTTGCGACACAATTACGTGTTTGCGTTTTGATGATCCTCAGATTTCTTACCTTTGTCGGGTTAATAACACCGCCGCCAAGTGGGACACAGTTTGATTGCACCGTTTGACCACGCGATGAAACATTACCGCAATTTTTAAATTTGTTTCTGTTGTAAGCATTACCATTAAAAGAGAAAACGACTTGAACGCTTGAACTATGGCCAAGAGCATTAAAGGCGTTTGCAGAAATGGTGCAAGACATTGGATTGCTTGCATTAAATGGCAGCGCATTACACCCCCAGCCCTGATCTGGACTTGAAAGTTGTGCTGCAATATTTGATCCAAAAGGATTTGGTTGTAATACATCACTTACCGTTACAGGGCCTGTAACTGGATTACTTGAAGCTACGTCAAATTGACAAACAACAGTCTGATACCTGCCCATACGAGGCAAACTTTGACATGACTTTTTGATAGAGAACCTATTGTCAGGCTTTTCAGACCAGGTCATTTCCTGACAATTGCCTTTAATTCTTTTCTTTTCACCTTTGACAAATAATGTGCCATTTGCGCAATTTCGCCACTTAATCGGTTTGGCAGGTTCACCAACGCTAGCAGCAAACAATGTGAAGTTTGCTGTTTCAGAACCCGTACTTGAAAACGCAGGGCCAGAGATTGAACAAGTGGTCTGTTGCACAGGACCATTGGCGGGCGTGCACGTAAAGTTGCCTTGGTTTATGGCAATGATATTGGCGTTATTGCTGCCCGAAACATTGCTAGCATCTTCGATAAAGCTAACAGAACCAAAGAACGGTGAAGGACCAGCATTGACAGTGACTTTACATTTCCATTTAACCCCGCTTTGGCCGTTATGACTTGCCGCGTAAGGTGCTTGGCAAGTTTTCTTTAGATCAACTTTTTTGGGAGGGTAAACGGGCGTTGAAGTAAATGTTGTTTGAGCACAAGCACGCTTTTCTTTACCGCTTGATTTGTCATAAGCACAATTTTCCCATTTAACTTCTTTATCACCATTATTATTTGTTGCGGTGAACAATTGAACATCAATTGTTGTTGGTGAAGTCATTGTAGAACCGCTCATCACACAGCTTAGAATATCACTTCCTATGCCGCTACACGGAACCGAAGCTGATACGAATTGAGCTTGGCCTGATGAAATGTTACTCGCATCTTCTATTAGGGTGAAGTTTCCAGCAAAGGGTATTGGTGAAACTTCAACATAAATTTTACAATTCCAAAAATAACCAACATCATCATTGTAAATACCAACCTTAGGCTTGGTACATTCTTTTTTAATTTTTGAAACTGGTGGCTTTGGTTTTGGCAAATCAATAACAACACAACCATCGGGCAATTTAGCTGATCTGCTACGCTGACGGGTCTTGTTTTTTGATGTCATACGTTTTTGAGCGGACAGGCTTTTGATTATTGAAGTTGGTCCATAATCCTGCATCGCACAATTAGCAACTTGCTTGGTATTATCAGTGGCATCAAACTGGAAAATCATATTAACCGTTGATGTACCACCTGCGTTAAAGAGCGCCGTGCTAG
>JALXAQ010000084.1 GCA_026991885.1 Thiotrichaceae bacterium | reverse complement strand
ACCATTAAATATATATGTAAATTTGACCCATTTATTTAAGAAAAAGTCTCTCAATTTTTAATTGCCATTTTTAGGTTTTATCTTAATACTGATTTGTCCTAAGCCAAAGGGTTTTCCCATACCTAAACCATGCCGTAATTTGGCATCGCCTCCCCATGTTAATGCCCACACTAAGGCGCCCAATTCTGCGGGACGAAGGTTATGGACATCTAAAAAGCATTTAAAACGCGCACCTTCCTTCAAGGGACAAAGCTTGACTTGAATGTTGTTATTATTTTGTTGATCCCGAGCCGGTGCTGGCACTTGCCATCTCGGATTAACCGGATAACATTTCCAGCCCTGTATTTCAGCAGTATCATCCATATATGTCATGTAAGGCTGCCCATTTTTGTTTTGTTGCACGTAATTCGGATAATAGCTGGCTTTGGGGCTACCCAAAATAGTTGGTCCGACCAAAACAGGCCGAATTTGATTTTGCAAGGGTGCCATACTAAAACTCACTCGACTTTTAAGACTGAATTGCGTATTGTCATCATTCACTGTACCAAATATCAATTCGGGTAAGTCAAAAAAGTCATCGCTCAAGTGTTCAGGATTGGTATGAGAAATCGTTGCGCCTATTGAGTTTTTATAGGGCAAGCGATACATCATGGCTAATCCGAGTGAGTCGATTTTGTTCCCATTTTCTAAGTAAAAAACGGGGACTTTTTCGCCTTTGCGAACTTTTTTAGACCAATATTGCCATTCTTCAGAATCGGCATGAATGTGTTGGAAAGCGCGTATCACCTTTTCATCTACTTTTTTAGGGGTGGCACTGTCTTTGTAGAAAATGAATTCCATGTGTTTGCTGCGGCCAGATTTACCCGTGTTCTCGGTCGGTTGCCCTGTGAATACGAGTTCTCCTTCATATTGACCAATACCGAGCCTCTGTCTCGCTTTATTATATTCTAAAGTTATCTGCCCCTTCTGGTGAGGCCAACTTTTTTTAGCTTCAAGATCAAATTTCAAGTGCCGAGTTTGCCAAATTTTGTACTTGTCCACCGCACTTTGTTTTCTCTTGATTCTCTCTGGGCGGTGAATATTTTGCGTTTCCCCCCAGTTAATCAAATGCTCTTGTTCCACTCGCGCATATTCACAGGGTATCAGTCGCCATTCTAATTCGCCCTTGTTGGTGGAGCCTAATTTTAACCAACCCGCACGCGCTAAGGGACGAAAAGTTTTTGGACCCAGATTTTCCGATAAATGTTCAGTATAAAATTTTCCCCCTTTGGTCAAATCTCGCACACTGAGCCATTGATCATCCACTAAACGCATTTTGCCAAAAGTGGCCATTTCCAGCACATGACGAATCATGCCTTTGAGACTGGTTCCCGGGATCGCATAAGTTTGATCGGGTAATTGGAAAAAATGCACTTCGCCGGGGCAATGCACTTCGCCGGGGCCTTGTGCAGTGGCTTGTTTTCCTCCGCCGACTAAAATCGGTGTATGTGCTTGAATTTCCAATTCTAAGCTGCCACAAATCCCATCGGAAAAGGGCAGGTCGTGGGAGACTTGTTCTGCCCAGTCTGGTTTAAATATCCATGCTGATAAGGGTACAAAATTATAGGGGGCATAAATGCTCATGTTATGATTATCTCCTATTAAATCCATTAAATGCCGCGCAAATGGGGCGATAGCCTTGTTCTCCGTCTTGTTGCCAAAAGACGCGATACTGTAAATGACCTAAGTCGTCGAATTCGCTTAAGAGTTGTGTCGATTCAACGAGATGTGTGTCTCCTGCTTGTTGTTGATAGGTGGTGAGTAGCCAGCCTCCGTTGCCATTTTGTTGAATATGTAGGGCTTGATGTTTTTTGTCTTTGACTTCGCCGTATAGAATGGTGCCTTTGTCAGGCAGTTCTTCATCCTTTTTAAAGTGAACGACGGCACTTTGAAAACATAACCAGCCTTGTTGGGGTTGAAAGTCTTTGAGGGCTTGTTTGACTTTTTCCGGTTGTTGGTAGTGGCGCGTGGTTCGTT
>JALXAQ010000083.1 GCA_026991885.1 Thiotrichaceae bacterium | reverse complement strand
ATGTTGATCCATATCGCGCAGTGCTAATGAGGCCAGTTCAACGGTGATTTTTGCTCTTGTAAGCTGCTGGCTGGCGATCACGCGGTTTAGTGCGCCTTCAAGTTCGCGGCCACCAGAAGTAATACGATTGGCAATAAATTCAATCACATCATCGCCAATAACAAGGGCGCGGTCTTTGAGTTGCGCACGTGCCAACCTTGCTTCAAGAAATTTACGGCGCAAATCCAGTTCAGGTGTGGCAATATCAACCACCAAACCACCTGCAAAGCGTGAGCGCATACGCTGATCGATACTGCCCAATTGTGATGGCGGCACATCGGCTGCCACAACAACCTGACGTTTTGCATCCACCAATGAATTAAAGGTATGGCAAAACTCCTGCTGCATGGTTTTGCCTTGCAAAAACTGGAAATCATCAATCAACAAGACATCAATGCTTTGGAAGAAGTCTTTAAAGGACAGAACATCCTTGGCTTTAAGAGCGGCAACAAAGTGATACATGAAACGCTCGGCCGTGATGTAAAGAACTTTACGATTTGGTTGTTTTTCGCGGATTTGTTGCGAAATCGCATTCAATAGGTGGGTTTTGCCTAAACCTGCAGCTGAATGAATAAACAACGGATTAAAGCTTAAAGGGCTTCCCGGGGCTGCATCTGCCACGCGCATGGCTGCAGCATGGGCTAAAGCGTTGGATTGACCAGTGATAAATGTGTCAAATGACAAGTTTTGATCAACAGGAGAGCCACGGCCTGAAAAATTTTGAATATCATTGCTGTTTTGGTAGCTATTGTGTGATGCAACATTAGAGTTTGCTGGATTTTCAACTTCAACGGCAACTTCTGGCAAATGTGATTTTTGCGTTGGTAAGCCACGTGTGCGAACAACAACGCTAACGGTTTGCAATAGACCTAATTCTGACTGGCAAATACGCGCAAGTGTTTCTGAATAATGTGAATCAACCCAATTACGTAAAAATCTGGTTGGAACAGACACAACAAAATTACCATCCATACAATGTTCTGGTTCCATACGGGCGAACCAACTTGAGAAGAGATCATCGCCTAATTCAGCGTGTAATTTTTTAGCAATTCTCTGCCATTTTGTTGTTAATTTATCAGAATCTGAATAGTCCACATACTCTCCCTTTGCTTCTGGTGTTGTGTTTTGCAAAATCCCCTGTGCTACCTGCTTATTCATAGAGTTGACCGCCGCTTGCTTATTCATTTTTGCCCCGTTTTCTTCAATATTAGAGACAGCAAAATGCCATGCTGTACTCAAAGTTTAATTTTTATTGCCCTAAATCAGCTCATGGCTTTTAAGGCGTGAAAGTTTGGACTTAAGGGCCGTTAAATTGTCAAAAACAACCAATGCTCAAAAAATGCTCAGGTTTAAAATTACTCGTGTTTGCTTGTGGGCTCATTACCAACCAAAGCCCAACTCTAACCCCACGAAATCACAGCCACACAAAGTTATGGCCGCACGAAGGCTCTCCTAAAATTTGAAATTCCAAATTTCAGACACAAACAACCAATTACGCAATCTGCGCATTGAAAATTTTAAACATTTACAAAATCAGCATCTAATCAGAATTTAGACACATAACCCCATTACCCTTTCGACATAAAAGCCGAATACTCTTACACCCCTTACCATCCGCCGCTTAAGCAGTTCTTCTCATTTCACTAAGCCAGTTCTAACAAATTCGGGCATTTTATACTGAAGCCTCTTTGAATCTGTTTTTCCCTGATTTGCGCGGGTCTCACGCTGTCTTAATGTTGATTTAACCTACACATTTACGCTGTGAATGACAAGCCAATTTTCACCATTAGTTTGTGTACGGAATAAAATATTTAAGTGTTTTTTTTGGCGCGAGGCGCAAGAAGTTATCCACAACTCATTGAGTCTGCACATAGAATCAAATTTGGGCTCAGACATTACAATTTGGGAATCTTTTTTATTTTTTTTCACCAGTAATTTTCGTCAAACCCTAGAAAAATCCTCGCTTCAAAGGGCACTCA
>JALXAQ010000082.1 GCA_026991885.1 Thiotrichaceae bacterium | reverse complement strand
TAGTCTACTGATGTCGCGCCGTCACTACCCGTGCGGGTGACGATGAGGCGAGCGATTCCTCCGTTTTCAGTTATGCTGTAGCTGGCTGAGGAGAACTGTACTGTGCTGATGGGGTCAGGACAAGAGGTTTGTGTGCTCTCCCAACCCGGGTTGAGCTTATCAAGCCAAGCGATAAGCGCAGGTGAGGAAGCCTCTAAGTGGTTGTACTTGAAATTTGCTCCCCATATCTTATTCAGGCTCATTAACGAACTTGGGATATTTCCGCACAGTTGGTTGTTGTATAACCCGATAGACAGTAAATTGCTCAAGTTTCCCAGTTCAAGTGGGATAGTACCACTGAGTTGGTTGGAATACAACCAGAGATACAATAAATGGCTCAAATTTCCCAATTCAAGTGGGATTGTACCACTGAGTTGGTTGAAAGACAGAAAGAGATACTTTAAATTGCTCAAGTTTCCCAGTTCCCCTGGGATTGAGCCACTGAGTTGGTTAGAAGACAGATCGAGTTTCGTTACATGTCCACCACTACAACTGACACCATACCAACTACAAGGCGCATTTGTCACATTCCAGTCGGTGTTATCCGACCAGTGTGTACCATCAGTAGTATTATAGAGAGCGATAAGGCTTTCACACTCCGCCGCTGGAATTTGACTGACTACCGCACAGTCAGTTGCCGCTTGCGCTAAAGGCGATAGCACAAATAATAAAATATAACACCATGATTGACATTTTTTTAACATCATTAGATATTTCCTTTTTGTGTAAAAGTAAAAATCTTAACAATGAGCAAATATCATGCCATTTTGATCAAGGTGGCTACCGCTTTTTGTTGCCCACCCTACAAGATAAACCATAAGTGTCACAAAAATCAATGATAATATCGTAGATTATTAAGCCAAGCGATAAGGGCAGGTGAGGAAGCCTCATTAACGATCTTGGGATAAATAATTAATATTTATATTTTTATTGACATAAACTGTTTTGTTAGACTATATTATCAACTGAATCGACTTGATTCTAAATCAGAGCAATGAGGATAGAGTGACATGCATTTTTCAAATTTAAAAGTCCTTTCCCGACTTAATGCACAAGGGATACTAAGCCTGGGCATTTTATCAATTTCCTGCGGCACTGTGGCGTTCGATTCAGTTCAGCCAGTTTTAAAAGAGCAGACACTGAAGCAGTCTACCGCTCCTGCTGAATGGCGGGTAATGCCGGTCCGCACAAAAGGGGAGTTTGACGAGGGCAAGCTGGGTGGAGAAGGGGAGCAACATCCACACAGTATCGCTCGTTGCCTCAACCACCCCGAGTACATCTATTTTTCCCAAGATGTTGCCGGCATTTGGCGCAGTAAAGATAATGGCGATACATGGGAAAAGGCCCTTGACAAGGGGCTGTGGGTCAATATGGGCCAATCAATCGAAGTGGATCCTGTTGATCCGCAAACGGTCTTTCTGATCAGCGATAATGACTGGAATTTCCTGGGCGAAAAGTATCAAGGCTTATACCGCTCAAGCAATGGGGGGGATAATTGGGACTATATCTTGCCAGTGAAGACTAATTATTCCGTAAACCACCATCGCATTTATCGCCATAACATCGCATACGATCCAAGCACTCTCACGGAGGCGGGTGCTCAGCGCTGGTATGTAGCCTTTCCAGCCAGCCAGCCCGTCCAGCAGAGTAATAATAGCGGGCTTAATCGTCCTGAAAAATTTCCACTCAGCAAGATCGAGGCCATGCAGATTTATGGTGGCGGGTCCTATCGCCCTGACCCCGAAGAAAACAAAAACTTTTTAGTTAGCCAGGCTGCGGATGATGGCGGGCTCTATCGCTCTGAAGATATGGGAGTCACCTGGACATCAACGCCTGTCAGCAGTCTGCCAGGGCACACCACGATCTACGCCATCCAAACCCATCCCACTGACGGCCAGACTGTTTACCTAGCCTCAAACCTTGGACTGTTTATCAGCGATGCCCGAGGTGAAAATTTTAGGCCACTGGGTAATCTCCCTGCTCAGCACCATGTCAGCTCCATTGCCATCAATCCCCAAAATCCTCAGATTATCTATGTCACCCTGTTTGAGGAACAGGCGGCCCCCTGGGGAGGAATTATGAAAGTGGGCAAAGGACTCTACCGTTCCCAAGATGGTGGCGAGACTTTCTCGGAATTAAAGGAATATGACGCTGCCCGGGTCTTTATGAATCCTGGCCACCCTGAGGTTCTTTATCTTTCTGGAAATATCTATTATAGCAATGGCAGCATAGTCAGTCATGATGGCGGAGTGACTTGGGAGGGTATGGTGGTTAATCCCACGCCTGGTCTGGGCAGGGAGTGGAAAACCTCTCTATTGGGAGAACTGACGGGAATCGTTGCCAATCCTAATAATCCGAACGAGGCAGTCGCCTATTCCCATGCGACTCTTTGGAAGACCACAGACGGTGGCCAGACTTTCAATGAAAGTGCGACCCGGTTCACCGGTTTTGCCTGGGCTTGGTATAACACCGCTGTGGCCTTTGACTCCTTTGATCCGCAAAGGCTGGCATTCTTCAACCTTGATGTGGGCATGACCATAACCACCACTGGCACTGACTATTTTGTGCGGCGAAACTACCAGGCTTGGGAGTGGTACAATACGTGCGTCCTTAATGAGGGGCATGGGGGGGAGATCAAGGAAATCCCCTGCTCCGAGCAAGGGGCGATCAGGAAAATCCTCTGGATGGGCACCAATTCAGGCAGTTTTCAACCCATCGCGGACTCCCAGATAATTGTTGCCTCTATTGGCAGGTATTTCCAAACCTCTCTGATGCGCTCCGAAGACAATGGCAGTACATGGGAACTGGTGGAAAAGCCGAAAGTGGGCGAGAGATACTATGATATATTTGAAAAGAATGAATTTATAGCCTTTCACCCCCAGGCACCCAACATAGTTTATGCTGGCAATAAGATATCCGATGATGCTGGCCAAACCTTTGTAGACATCGATTTCGGTAGCTTAGGCCCCGCTAAGATTCTAGGGATGTGCCTCTCCCAGCCAGATACTGTTTACGCTATGGACGATTATATGCTAAAGATTCTCCGTTCCGACGACAGGGGACAAACCTGGCGCTTGTACAGTCAGCCCGGGTGGCAATTCAAAAAACTTGATAGTATTCCAACCTTTACAGTGGACCCGGTGAATCCTGATCGGATTTACAGCATTGATGAGAACGGTGATCTGGCCATTTTGAACGGCGAAGGCCAAGAGTGGCACAGCACTGGCGTGTTGGCACTGGCAGGTGGGATTGAAGTGGGCAATTTCGTTAGAACCATTGCCATAGATCCGAATCATCCCGAGATCATCTACGCTGGGATGTTCGCCAGCGGGATACCAGGGATTTGGCGCTCTGTTGACGGTGGCGACAGTTGGGAGGATATCTCTAATAATCTGCCCAGGACCGGCCAGCATACTATGGCCGTTAACCCGCATACAGGCTCGCTTTTTACGGGCAGTATTGTGGGTACCTGGGTTTTTCCGCCTCCTTATGAAAGTGATACCTTTATCTATGATAAACTGGAACACTAATCAGTAATCCGTTTTTTGCATGAACGAACTTTCAAAAGTCAAATGGCGTTGTCGGCGCGGCCTGAAAGAATTAGATGTGTTGCTGACACGCTATCTTGAAGAAAGCTATGAACAGGCACCAATAGCGGAGCAGCAAACTTTTCAAGCTTTGCTAGAATTGCCTGATATGGAATTGTACGCTTATTTGCTTGGGCAGAAAACGCCTACAGATGGAATTTTCAAGTAGTATTAAGAGCCTATCCGAAAACCTACGGGATTACAAAAAACCAGTTGATCTTTTGTGAGGATAGGAGAAAAATTATGTTATGAAAATTAAAGCCTGGGGAACACGGGGTTCTATCTCCCCCAACATTTATCAACAAAATTCCCATGTATCTATTTGGCCCCGACGATAGTGGAGTCGGGCCTAAAGACATGGTGGTATTAACGGAGTACACCGTGTCATTTTGATTTAGGAACGTGCATAAAATAATTTAGTCAACTTCAAAACCAGACCTGGCAGGTCTGGTTTTGACTTTGGTTTTGACTTTCAGACGTTATGAAGGCGCGATCCTTAGCACGGCACTCTTCGTTGCAACGACGCTCGCTGTGCTAAATGACACGTCGGCACATACTTTATAATATAAGTATATTAGAAAATAATATATTGCTAATATTAATTATATCTGGTATGCTGTTTTTCGTGGTCCATCCTGCCTTTGATAACAGATAACTGAAAATGAATCATACAATAGAAAATTCAATCGGAAAAAAGAGATTAGAAAATGCTTTAAAAAGAAGACAGGATAAAGAATATTTTATTCTGTTACAGAAAGCATTAACAAACTTATACAATCGGCCTATTGAGGTTTTACAACACAGTCAAACCACATGGAATGATCTCCAAACATTATTATTATCAGCAACAAACATTGAGCAACTACGCGATTATATTCACCTGCTTGAAAACACTTTAGTTTGCAACAAAGAATGCTATAAAGCTTTCCAAGAAAAACGCCATGTACTTGAAAAAGAAATCAAACGTCTGCGTCCAGAAACTGTAGAGTTTTATGGGATAAACTTGCCATATCTTCGCAATCACTATTTACAAATGACTACTCAAGATGCTTTGGAAAAATTTTCATCAATGTATCAAGATATTTTTGATGTTAATCAAACGATAATAAACATCATCCTAACTTTGAACACGGCTATAGAAAATATTTCTGAATTGTCAAAACCGTTTGCTGCCTTTCGACATTTGACTTTAAAAGAATTTTTGAAAATGGACTTGAGAAATGTATTCGCCAAGGTATCAAACCAGAGTTTTAAAAATTTTTCTCAATACATTGGAAAAGAATTTGGAATGGTTTTGTGTATGGAGAGACTTAATGAAAGGTATGGTGCAATGAGTATTGATGGAAGTGGGGAGTTAGATATGTGGCGCGAAGTACATACTGGCACTTCTAATTATGGTTGTTTAGAGGATTGCTTGTTGCATGAGGAGCCTTTTTTTCGTATATGTATTGAATCAAAGCACCCTCCGTTGCTTCATGAATATATCGACTAAATTATGCCATATCGTGCCGAGGGCAACCATAAAGGATTGCCCGATACGGCATTGATCATAGTATAGGTTTAATTCCCAAAGCTCGCAGTTGTTCGGCTAATTGTTTAGCACGTTCTTCTGCCAGAAGACGCGCCTGTTTTTCCTTCAAATAGGCGGGCAAGACAAAATCTTGATAAACTTTGTCATTAATCATCTCATCAGGAGACGGTTTGGTGAATAAATCTTCAATCCGAAATTGAAAACCGGGTAGTACTTTGGATTTTATAATGCCACCTTTTAGTGGTTTGATGGCTCTATAAACAGCTTGCGCTTTGTTCAAACGGAAAAATTGTGTACGCCGGGCATCCAAAATATAATATTCTTTAACCCCTGCTTTGGCATATTCGTCCTTTTTTATGATGGTATCCCGTTCCATGATTTACTTCGTTACTTCGTTTCAGTTGTCGAATCGGAAAGGGCTTCTATGCACATATCATAAATGCCGTGGTAGCTTCTATCATGGGGCAAAAGTGGTATAGGATTATCATTGAGTACCACCCCCAAGTCGGGGCGACGCACCTCGTTTTTTCCCGATAGCGTGAAACGAAATCCCATTTCCAACAAAACGGATTGGGCAATGGGTTTGGTTCTTAAATAGTGTTCTAGCAGTTCAAAAAACCATTTGTACATTAAAATCGTTAAAACATCAGACACCGCTTTTTCCTCCAAATATCCATTATTCCATTCGTAAACTATATCAGGGGCATTGTAGTATTTTTCCCAGTATTCGGTTTCAGAAATTTGAGGAGCGGAACGATTTAAGGCTTGTGATGTTGTCATGTTGTCTCCTAAATTCAATGCCATTGAGCCTGTACCGTCCTCCAAGACCTTTAGGAGGGGATGAAGATACAGGGACGGGCAACCACAAGGGCGATTAGATTATCACTGCTCTTTTATCTATGTAACGTTTTTTTTGGAATTCGTTATCGAGTTTTATAAAGTTGCGGCTCAATCTGCGCCGGTGTCAAATTCTCATCACCGGGCAAGACGGTCAAAAAGTCGTCTAAATCGGGCAAAACGGGCATGTGATCGGTGGACATCAGTGGCAATCCTTGCGCTTTTTGTTCAAGTTGTTTGGCACGCATATAGCTATATTTGCGGCTACTGATGAGATTCTCTGTGGCGGCATCGCGCACAATGACTGGGTGCAAAAATACCATTAAGTTGCGTTTAATTTTAGTGACGCTGTGCGAACGAAACAAGGCGCCAATGAGGGGCAGATCGCCCAGTAGCGGGACTTTTTGGGTGGATTGTTGTAAGTCTTCATCTATCAAGCCCCCTAGCACGATCATGTTGCCATCTTCAACGATAACGGTTGTTTTGATAGTACGTTTATTGGTGACTATATCAGTGGTGCCAAGACTGCGACGGCTAATGCTAGACACTTCTTGTTCAATTTCCAGTTTAATGGCATTGCCTTCATTAATTTGCGGTTTCACTTTGAGTTTGATACCAATGTCTTCGCGTTGTATGGTTTGAAAAGGATTGGCGATACTGCCGGTGGTGCCGGTGCTGGTATATTGTCCTGTGACAAAGGGGACGTTTTGCCCTACAACAATTTCAGCTTCTTGATTATCAAGGGTTAATAAGGAGGGTGTCGACAGGACATTCGTCTTGGTGTCTGCGGTGATTGCGCGTAAGAGTACGGCAAAATTGAGGATATTGCTGCTAAACCGCCCTAAGCCAAGAAAAGCCCCTGCCCCAAGATCGGGTAATGAGAGATTATTATTTTTGTCTATTTGGTAAGCGGTTGTCGCTAAGTCTATTATTGATGAGCCGCTATTATCAAAATTGCTCATACCAAGGGGGCTTGTTCCTCGGTTGTTATAGAGTAGCCATTGTACGCCTAATTCTCGCGCCAGATCGGTAGAAACTTCTGCAATCACCGCTTCAACAAGCACTTGGGCGCGTCGCACGTCGAGTTGGCGTATCACGCTTTGCAAATTTTGCTGTACTTTGGGGGGGGCGGTAATCACTAAACTGTTGGTGCTTTCGTCGGCTTGAATATTGATTTTTTCGGCCTCCTTGGATTTGTCCGACATGCCGTTGCTAACCCCTTTGAGTACATTGACTAAATCTTTGGCTTGTGCATAGTGTAGATAAATCACTTGCGTATTGCCGCCACTTTTGAGTGGCGTATCAAGGTGTGTGATGAGGGTGCGTAAACGCAGGCGCGTTGTTCTGTCTCCGCTAATAAGCACACTATTGGTTCTCTCATCAGCAACGAGATTGGAGCTATTTTTTGTGCCATTCGTGGTGGCCTTTTTTTGTTCAAGCGTACTGAGGATTCGCACGACTTCGGTGGCTGAAGCATGTTCTAATACCATGACTTCAATATCTTTGTCATCGGGTTGATCAATGCGACGAATAATTTTTAGCAAGCGACGGACATTATTGGCCTGATCTGAAATGATGATGGTGTTATTCGCGGGAGAGGCGACTAAATGGCCTTGTTGGCGAATCAGCGGTCTCAGTAAGGGGATCAGTTGTGCGGCTGAAATATGTTTTATTTGTATGATTTGTGTGACCAGTGTATCGCTTTTTATAGTTTGATTGGGAGATAAAACAGGGGTATTTTGGGATTTTGCGATGTTGTCGGGGATGATTTTTATCACCGCTCCACTGGGAACAGCCGCAAATCCATGCACACTGAGTATAGATAAAAAGACTTCATAAACTTGAGCACTGTTCATCGGCTCATTAGAGATCACTGTCACTTTTGCTTTGACACGGGGATCCACAACAAACGTTTTTTTTGTCACATTAGATATGATGTTGATCAATTCTTTGATGTCCGTTTCTCTAAAATTTAGTGTGACTTCTTCAGCATTGACAATCGCTGATATAAATAATATAAGAAAAATAATGTAAGATTTCATTTTTCAACCACAAAGAATAAGGGCACGATTTGCCCATTGCGTAAGATTTCCAGATTAATTTGGTTAGCCGTTGCCAATTGTTGTATCAGTCCCAAGCCTTTGAGCGGGGAATCGAGTTTGATTCCATTGACTGCTGTGAGTATATCACCAGTTTGTAAATTAAAGCGCGACAATAGACTCGCATCTTTGCCCGGTTTGATGCGATACCCTATAAATCGTCCACGTCGTTTCACTGGATAAATCCGCATTAATTTCATTAAACTGTTTGGGTTAGTCTGTAATTGGCGTTGGTACTGTCCTAATAATTTTCCAGCACCGTTCGTTGGGAGAGTTCTCTCTTGCGAATGATTGTCTTTTGTACCCATAATATGTAGGGTTTCATAGCGGCCATTTCTCAGCAAAATCACCCGTCGAGAGTCAATCTTATGGAGTACCGCTCCACTGTTGGATACAGTTTCACCCACGCGATAAGAGGTACTTTTGCCATTAGCCGCCGCTATCATCGCATAGGACATCGTCGGATCTGAGCTATAATAAATACCATGTAATTTTAAATTGAGTTTAGTCTCAGGTGGGCTATGAGAGACAATTTGTGTTTCAACTGGTTTGGGTTTACCAAATATATAGGCTTTAATCAGTGGAGAAATATTGAGTGCTGGGGTAGAGATTTGTGCTTGATGCTGACGGGAGCGAGTATGCTGCGTCTCTAAGGGCGTTGTGCCGATTAACATTATTATTATTTGTACAGCACTATAGCCAAGCACTGCGGTAAGCGCAATATTGATGAGCCATCGTATTGAGAGGATAAGGGTATTCATTTATTTACATCGCGTAATATAGCAAGTGTTATGATACCGCTAACGATACCAAATACCAATGCCGCTGTCATTAAAACCGGTAACAAATAAAATAAACCGTCATGTTGGATAAACAGCCAATAAGCCACCCAAAATTGAGCTAATGTATGAGTCATCGCGGCTGCGACACTGTATCCTATGGGTCCACAACCTTGTCCGGGTAATTGACTGAGCAAAGCCAGTGTGAGGGTACTTGCTAAGGCGCCACTCAAGCTAAGTATAAAGGTAGGCGATAAAAAGGTGCCAATCAATAAACTGGCCGCTAAAACGCGCAGTAAATTAACCCATACTGCCATCCGCCAGCCAAATAAAATGAGTACCGCAATTGTGATAACATTTGCCAATCCGGGTTTTACACCGGGTAAAGGACTGGGCAGGGCACTCTCGGCAATATGAATGGTAATCGCTAAAGCAGAGAGCCAAGCAATGCGGTGATCATCGCGAGTAGTTTGAATAAAATGGCTTTGTTTCATTATGAGTTATAGTCTAAAAGAAATATTTTATACTTTGCAAGGTGAAGGTTTGCACACGGGGCGAGCGGCGGTATTTTGTCGCTTTACGGGTTGCAATTTATGGTCAGGGCGTGAAAATGATCGTGCTAAAGCAGTGTGCCAATTTTGTGATACCGATTTTGTTGGGACAGATGGCAAATTTGCAACAGCTCAAGCTTTAGTTGATAAAGTGGCAGCGATTTGGCCATCAACACAATTAGGCCGCCCTTATGTGGTTTGTACGGGTGGTGAGCCCTTATTACAATTGGATACGCCGTTAATCGAGGCTTTTCATCAAGCCGGTTTTGAAATAGCGATTGAAACTAATGGCACATTGCCCGCGCCGCCAGAGATAGATTGGATTTGTGTCAGTCCTAAAGCCCCCTTGGTTTTAGAAAGTGGAGATGAATTAAAATTAGTCTTTCCACAGCCTGACGCTCCGCCTGATAAATATCAAAAACTTGATTTTAAATATTTTTTTTTGCAGCCAATGGATGGTCCACAACGCGATCTTAATACTCAACTTGCCCTGCGTTATTGTTTGGCGCATCCACAATGGCGATTGAGTTTACAAACGCATAAATGGTTGGGGATTTCCTGACGCTACGCCTTGCACTCCTGAGTGCTCCAACGTATAATTTGCATTATGCCAATTTTTTTGACCTTGACATGTTATAAAAAATATGAGAATGTTGCAAGGATACGGCTAGGAGTCCAAGATTTATCTTGGACGTTGTGTCACTATTAATCACACGAGGGTTAATAACTATTATGTATTTTAAGCGTTATTTATTTGCAATTTTGCTGTTTTTTATAGCCAACAGCAGTGTTACCGCCGTTGAGATTCTGTCTCGTATTGATAATGGTAATTGGGAATCGGTTAATGCCATTTATCCTTTGAAGGGGCAAGATATCACATTAAAAGTCGCAGAAGTGCCGGGCGCGACGATTCGCTGGTATCAGATTTTCCCTGATATTTCTCAGTTTTATCATAATGCCAACCATTTTCTGTCTAAAAATCCATATAAATGGACAGGTTTTGACAAAATTGTTTATGAGCGTGAAGAGATAACCCAGTTTCGTGATCAGTGGGAAATACGCCCTTTTGCAGATAGCAGTGCCTTGCCTAAAAATCCTTGGGCGAGAGACGTGGTTGTGTCTCTGTTGTATCAAAAGGAGGTTGGCAGTTTCTGGTTTCAAGTAGAAATTGAAACCGAAGATCACATCATCCAAAAATCGCCGGGCATTGAAGACTCAAATAAAAAGGGCTTATCCCCAAAAGTTTTTCGAGTCTCGATTAGAGAAAATGATGGTTATCTGGGTTATCTGACAAGCTTTTTTAACGTACCAGCTCTATTTGGTTCAGTCACTTATCAGACTGATAATTATATTGGAGTCGATTGTGCAGATGCTTTGGTAACCGCTTATGCAAAATGGAAAGGCAAACGAGTGAGGAGAAACTATAATGTGGCAATGTTAGTGAAGAAATTGCCCAAACGAGGCGAGTTTGATTTAGTCGATGGCGGTGTGCCGACTAAAACCTTGACATGGGGGACAGATGTCCGCCCGGGTGATTTTCTTGCTGTTAAATATCCTGGTGCGAAACAATATCAGCACATTGCTGCACTTTCTGACGATGCTAATAACAACGGCATCTTAGATGCGGGCGATAGAGTGCTTCATGCAGGTCTTCTTCCGCTCAGTTATTCTTATCTTGAAGAGGGTTATTTTGATGGCCATGTTGTTATTTTGAGGCCAACAAATCGTCTGAACTAGTACAACGAGGAGAGTAAAAATATGAACAAAACATTTATCAAAATATTTTCTGTGTTGCTTATTAGCCTGTTAGCAGGCTATGCACAGGCTGATGATAGTTTTTTGCTACCACAAGCTAATATTATCAGTACTGTTAATCCCATTCTGGCGGTAAAATCTCTTGCTAAACAGAACCCTGATAAAGTACCTGCGATTGCTGCAAGTTTCGCTAAGCGGTTCCCTGATGCGGCGGCTGATATTGCCGCTACTTTGGCAAAAGAGTTTCCTGATCAGGCGACAGAAATTGCCCGTGCAGTGGCAGCCGCACTGGCTGGGGAGATATATGAACCGCCTGTACAAAAAGCTGCTCCAAAAACGGCGGACGAAATATTCGCTCAGATGACGCAAGATATTGCTGGAAAGGACTCAGACATTGATCGTACTACGACAACAATGGTGGCATCCTTCGATACCCCTGATACTGACGATATTAGTCAGCCGGACTACTTCTTCGTCCCTACCCTCCTTACGTCTTCTGGAAGACCAATAATAACGGGGGGATCGACTTGTATGGAAGTTTGTCTAGCAGGACGTAATTGTGTCAGTTTGACTGATAAATGCGAGTCGGTGACTCCTAATCAATTAACAGACACTTGTAACATAGTTGTACAGTGTGTTCCTGCACTTTGTTCGGAATGGTGTAATAATTCTTAAACGTAGTTTCGATCTGGTAAGTACTGAACCACAAATTTTACTTCGTTACTTCGTTTCCGGTATTTTGCAGGAAAGGGCAACCACAAGGGATTGCCCCTACCAGTCCAATTATATTTTGTAGGGGCAATCCCTTGTGGTTGCCCCATTTATGCCTGGGTTAAAATACCTTAAAACTTGTGGTTCAGTACTTATGAAAAATCCTATTTCTTTAAGAAATAGGATTTTTTTTTTTTGAGGACTCCTATTTTGGCACTTGCAACAACTGTTGACAAAATTCAACCAATTCTGCTTGTTGGCCAGTCTGATATCCACAGATCACCCATTCACGCCGATACATTTTTATATGTTGAAGAGTCTCGTCTGGTTCTTTTTGCATCTGCCGCTCTATTGTCGCTATCAGATGGGATTGTAGATTGTTTGGTAATTTATACCAAGTCGCCAAACCAATTTCTGCGATTATATCTTGTGCGAAAGGAGAGCCAAGACCATAAACAGCAAGATTTTCAAATGCGGCAAAAAATGCCGCATCATATTGATGCAAAGAATGTTTGAAGCGAAGAACATCTCCCCAGAGAGAGGGACTCGTTGGTCTTTTTTCAACCGCTTTTAAGAAATAGTCCAATGCTTGTTGAAATGAACGTTGTTTCTCACTACCCTCACTGGGCTGCCAAAAATAGATATACCCCATTTTCATCATTAAATCAGCACTGTTTGGCGCAAATTGCAAAGCATCAACACCGGCCTTATGGACCATATTCCATTCAGTTTGTTCGACCCCTTGTTTCTGCCATTTTGCCACGTACTTTTGTACCTGCACACCAATTGCTTCTGCATAACCCCAACTAGCTGCCACATAAATAAGATATATCAAAACCGCCATAAAACTCAGCGTCACATTTTTTCCCAAGCGGAAAGAAGGTTTAGATGTCCTTTTCCTCGGTAAATAACGCGCTACCCAAGCTAACGCTAAAATTAACATAAAAGTGGCCCCATTGGCGGGAATTTGCAGATTAAAATCGACGGTGCTATGTATCAGCAGAGCCGTTATCGCCATGGTCGCCCCAAAGGCAATACCTCTATTCAAAGGACTATGGCGACGATACTGGGTATCCAATACCACCGCAATCGTTAACAAAACAGCAATAGCCAATAGCAACAAGCCAATAATACCCGTCTCTGTCGCCACTTCCAGATAATCATTATGTGCGTGATCATAATAGCCCTCCACTTCAGGGCTTTGATAACGGGGGAAAGTCGTATAAAAGCTCCCCAGCCCTGAACCCGTCAAAAAATAATCCCGCCAATAGGGAAGAATATCAACATTGACCTCATCGCGTGCTTCAGTCGTCATGTTGGTCTCCACCAAACGCTTTTTCACCTCTTGTAGTCCAAACCAACTGCCAACAATAAATATATCAATCACAATCAGGCTGACTAATAAGATGACCGTCGCACGATTAGCATGTCGGGACAAGCTCAAGGCGATAGCCCCAGCAATCATCATGCTGGCAAAAAAGGCCGTGTTGCCCATACGGGAGCGAGTCATGACCAAGGCAATAACCATAAACACGAGAGACAAGCGCAGCAGCATTTTTGGACTCAATATCCAAGCCAACACCCCAACGAATCGTTCACGCCAGCTAGTATCTTGGGCGCCCTGACCTAATTGGGCAATCAGTAAGCCAATCCCGACGGACAGACACATCTCCAAATAACCCGCCAGATGATTGCGATTGATAAAAGTACCCGTTGCCAGTTCCCGATTATAAATTTTTTCATGAAAAAAACCACCATATTCTAATCCAGATGAGGTCATTAGAGTGGCATAGACCGCTTGGAACACCCCACTGAATACCAGAACATAAGCCACCCAGAGTAAACGGGTACGATTGTTAACCATCAATAAAGTCAAAGTAAATAGCAAGACATAACTGAGACTTTTGAGCAAACCAACTCCCGTACTGTACGGATCGATAGACAGTGTCATTAAGCTTGAATTTGTAAAAGCATAAACCTCAGCCGCTTGTGGAGAAAGCAACTCAACCAAAAAATAAGGCAAAGGAATAATTTGGAAAGTGACATAAATGAGCCAGACTATCCAGATCACCAGAATGGGGATCGCCTTATAAAAAACGGGAGTCAACTGAGCTTTGCCTCGCAGATGTTGCCATAACCAAAATAGTGCTAAACTAAATATCCAAACTTCCATCAGAGCCCACGCCCAAGCATGGTTACTCCCATAGGGCAAAGGTAGCCAAACGATTAAAATTAACAGTGTGATAAAACTAATATTCATTTATAAGCCTAGTGTTTAAAATCAAATGAACGGTACTTACCTCAAAAAAATTCTCCAAGCTCGCGTTTATGACGTGGCAGAAAAAACACGACTGGATTATGCCACAAATCTGTCACTACGTTTTAACAATCATATTTTGATGAAACGGGAAGACAGGCAGCCCGTCTTTTCTTTTAAATTACGCGGTGCCTATAACAAAATCGCCAATTTACCTCAAGAAAGCTTAACTAAAGGAGTCATCGCCGCCTCTGCGGGTAATCATGCACAAGGCATTGCATTGTCAGCGGCAAAATTAGGCATAGCCGCCACCATTGTCATGCCAAAAACCACCCCTGAAATTAAAGTCGCTGCGGTGCGGCGTCATGGGGGAGAAGTGATATTGCATGGCACCACTTATGATGATGCCAGTAAACATGCCCAACATTTGGTTGAACAACGTGGCTTGACTTATGTGCATCCGTATGATGATGTCGAAGTGATTGCCGGGCAAGGTACTATCGGCATGGAAATTTTACAACAACATACCGGAGAATTAGACGCGATTTTTGTCCCCGTCGGCGGGGGCGGCTTAATTGCTGGCATAGCGGCTTATGTTAAATATTTACGTCCTGACATCAAAGTGATAGGCGTAGAACCCGCTGATGCTGCTTGCCTACATGCCGCCCTCAAAGCCGATGAGCGAGTAATCCTACCTCAAGTCGGCATTTTTGCCGATGGTGTCGCGGTGCGACAGGTGGGCAAATTGCCCTTTGAGATTGCCCGTCGCCATGTTGATGAAGTGCTGTTGGCGACGACAGATGAAATTTGTGCTGCGATTAAAGATATTTTTGATGAGACGCGCACCATTATGGAGCCAGCAGGGGCACTGGGTTTAGCCGGTTTAAAGCAATACATCGCACGAGAAAAGTGTAGTGGACGGCATTTAGTGACTATCACCAGTGGCGCTAATATGAGTTTTGAGCGCTTGGGCTATGTGGCAGAACGCACCGAAATCGGTGAACGGCGCGAAGCTTTAATTGCCGTGACTATTCCTGAATGCCCTGGGAGTTTTCGTCAATTTTGTCATGCCATTGGGCAACGTGTTATCACAGAATTTAATTATCGTTATGCCCATAATGATCAAGCCCATGTCTTTGCCGGATTACGTTTAAGCGATGGCTTTGCGGAAAAAGACAAAGTCATTGCTAAGTTACGTGAAAAGGCTTATTCTGTCGTCGATTTGACAGATAATGAAATAGCAAAAGCCCATATTCGCCACATGGTCGGTGGACATACGTCACATTTTTTGAATGAGCGTCTCTATCGTTTTGAATTCCCTGAACGTCCAGGAGCATTATTGCATTTTTTAACCAAAATGGGGCAACGCTGGAATATCAGTTTATTTCATTATCGCAATCATGGGGCGGCTTACGGGCGGGTGTTGGTCGGCATACAAGTAGCCGATGCCCAATTGACTGAGTTTCAACAGTTTTTAGATAAATTGGGGTATCCCTATTGGGATGAAAGCGATAATCCTGCCTATCAGTTGTTTTTAAATTAAGGTCCAAGATAAATCTTGGACTCCGGTCCAAAATATGCTAATATGCTAATGTCATGTAAAACAATCACTTCTACAAACAAAGGAGATATATTGATGCAATCCACTTTAAAAACGCTTTGTATTGGTTTAGCAGCAGCGGGTAGCTTGTTTGCCGGCAGTGTAGTGATGGCTGGAACAAATGGGGCAATCCTTTTTGTAACAAAAACCTGTGCAGCCTGTCACGGTGCAGATGCCAAAACGCCAATTATGGGAAACTATCCCAAGCTCGCGGGACAAAACAAGGCTTATACCCTCCAACAGATGAAAGACATCAAGAGTGGTGCGCGTAGCAATGGTATGACTATGGTCATGAAGGGGATTATCGCGCAGGTAAATGAGGCAGAAATGGAGGCTATTGCTGAGTGGCTCGAAAGCTTGAAATAACAAAGCCAATCCCATCCCTCTAACAGCCTGAGTGCAAGGTACGCCTTGCACTCCTGACTGCCCCTCCTAATGTTGATTAATTTGCCAAATACCTTTACATTATGCACTGATAATCACAAAAGCGGAGAATACACAATATGTCTTTCAATCGAGCATTATGCTTTGCTTTAGCACTGCTACCCTTAAATGCGCCTTTTGCATCAACGTGTAGTGACTCAGAATCCCTGAAAACATTGATGGATAAGGGAGAATACCGAAGTGCCTTGCAAGAGATGGATAAATGTTTGGTGGCTGCCTCCAAACAAGCCTCAGATGAAGATCAAGCGCTATTTAATGACTTGATGAAACAAGTCTTGACAGCGAATGAATCGACGTCATCAGAAGAGATTTATCGAAATGTCCAAAGCGTACTTAAAATTCACTCCTTGAGAGGATTGACATTTGAGTTTGCACAATACTTTAAAATGCATCCAAGCGATGATGCTAAGCTGTTCTCCAAAGTGCGTCAGGCGCCGGAGAAATACTATTTTTACTATGACACTGGTCGTGTATTCTCACATTCACGGGGGTTTGCGCTCACTGATCAGTCACTTATTTGGAAAAATATCATTGGTGAACCAAAGCGTCTAGCCTTTGATAACATTAAAAGCATCACACTCGTTTATGAACGAGGATTATCCTTGACGGGATGGAAATTACGCCTGAACAACCTTGAAAACAACGATATCCGGTTATCAGGTGTGCCAGACGAGGGTATCATTCCTCTTGTCTCGGCAATGATTCATTTCATCAATTTCAATAAAAGCTCACCAGAAATGGTGACTTTAACTGTGCCAGACAAAGAGGTGGCGATTTTAGCCGGTTGGGTGACATTGTGCAGCGACAAACATGTTGATCAAGGTGATCCCATCAAGAACTTGCAATTGCTAGATGCCTGTTTTTCTAAGTATGACAAGCGTTTTAAGTTATCACAAACGGATAACGAATTGTTAAGCAAGCTGACGACCTCCATTTTTGAAAAACGTCAAATTCTGTTTACTCAAGGATATAACAATTTCAAAACGGTGCTTTCCACTCATTTTTTCAGTGATTTGAAATTGAAGTTTAAGAATAACTTTGATACAAAAACCAAACTTTTCAAAAGTGAGCGTCACAACGACGAAAGTTATTACTTTTATTTTGACACGGGAAAAGTGACTTCTGGCTCAAGAGGACTGGTATTAACTGATAAGTCAATCATTTGGAAGAATTTACTCGGTTCTTCAATCAGTTGGCGTAATTTAACCGGTTCAGCCACGCGACTACCCTTCAATGAAATTTCCAGTGTCACATTAGTGCATGAAATCGGCTTTGATGCCATCACAGGTTGGAAACTCAGATTGAATGGGGATGAAAATAACGAGATTGTCTTATCTGGTGTATGTGAAGACAACGTTGAGTTATTTGGAGCCGCTTTAGTTTATTTTATCAACATAGCATCGGCTGCCAACTTAAGCTTAGAAGTACCCGCTGAAACCAGGGACGTTTTGACCAAGAGTTTTTTGGAAAGACATCCTAAAATTAAATCTCTGACGGATTCTGTTTTTGAAGTGTTTCTTCCTAAATCATCTGAATAACCCTTGTCCCAAACCTCAGAGGTTTTAAAAACCTCTGAGGTTTAGAAACCATAAATCCCTTGATAACTAACATCACAGGCGTTATCCTCGCCGGAGGACGAGCCACTCGTATGGGTGGACGAGATAAAGGACTGGTGCCACTCAATGGCAAATATCTAGTTGAATATGTCATTGCCACCCTACGCCCACAAGTCGGCAAACTCATCATCAGTGCCAATCGCAATCTCGAACAATACGCACAACTGGGTGACTGCCCCGTGCTGGCTGATACTTTTGGGCATTATGATGGCCCCCTCGCAGGCATGGCAACCGCCTTAGAAAAAGCAGAAACAGACTATATATTATTTGTCCCTTGTGACTCGCCGCGATTGAGTCCGCAATTAGCCGAGCGTTTATACACTTGCTTGATTCAAGCCAAAGCCGATGTGAGCGTTGCTGATGATGGCAAGCGTATGCACCCCGTCTTTTCCCTATTTAAGCGCCCTTTATTAGCCGAATTATTAGCATTTTTGGAAACGGGCGAACGTAGCATACATCGTTTTCTAGCCAAACAAAAATTGGCGCGGGCAGATTTTTCTCCCAACACCTTTTTAAATATCAACACGCCTGAACAACACAATATCTTCGCTAATAATTATTCCGGAGTACAAGATTTATCTTGTACAAAATGAAATGACAAAAATTCCAATGTTAGGATTTGTCGCCTACAGCGGCACAGGTAAAACGACCTTATTGTTAAAAATCATACCCTTGCTCAAAGCTAAGGGCCTACGGATAGGCATGATTAAACATACCCACCACAAAAAATTTGATATCGATCACCCCGGCAAAGATAGCTACCGTCTCCGTCAAGCCGGTGCTGACCAGATGTTAGTCGCTTCTCGCAAACGGTGGGCTTTGATGGTAGAGATGGACGAGAAACGTGAGGAGCCTGATTTAGAACAACTATTAGCACAATTAGATCAAGACAAATTAGACTTGATATTGGTTGAAGGCTTTAAACATGAACGCTTTCCCAAAATTGAAGTACATCGTCCGAGTTTAAATCATCCCCTGTTTCGTTTTGAGCCCTCAATCATTGCGATTGCCAGCGATGCGCCACCAGCAGAGCCAACGGATTTACAGCTGCTAGATATGAATCAGCCTGAGCAGATTGTCGCGTTTATTGAGGAACGGATATTGGGGAACTAAAAATATTCTAACGACAGCAAGAGTCAATGGCATTAAGTTAAGCCAATTTCCATACATGTAGGGTCTTAACTTAATGCCATTGAAGAGTAGGGTGCGTCCTACGCACCGGTTTTCAAAAAGACATTTTTTCCCAAATACAAAAACACAAAAATGAGCAATGAAAAATTCTTTTCAAGATGATTATAGAGAAAGTGAAATGATCGAGTTATTCAAACTCGTTAAGGATACATATGAAGGAAGGTCTGGTGTTGATGCATTCCTTGAATTGGAGGGGAATAATATCCCATTTGAATTAAAAACAACTTCAAAAGGTTCTGTTACAACCGTAAGGGATTTTGGCCCTGCTCATATTGAGAAATGGCAAGGGAAACACTGGCTCTTTGGTTTTTATCAAGGGGAAGACGTTTATTACAAATATGGAAGTCCAAGTATGATGGCACCATGGATTGAGGAGAAAGCCGAATATATACGCCCTGATTTTGAACATTAAACAATCCTCATATACCGGCAAGTTACTTTTCTGACTGGGAAAAAATAACTGACAATCATGCCAGACATCTTAGAGATTTGGTCAAGCAATATAAATGAAATCTATCAAAGATGATGCTGTTTGCCCGCGAGAGCAAAAGCCACCGCTTTCGCAACTTGATAGGCAACCGGAGGAGCAACTGAATTACCTATTTGGCCTAACACCTGATAAACAGCACCCGCAAAACGCCAATCTTCCGGGAATCCTTGCAACAAAGCACAATCTTGTACTGACAATCGAAAATGATCGTATTTTGCCGGAAAAGCAGAGGCTTTTTCTCGATTAGCTTGTACACCATTGGGCCATATCCCTAAATTCCCCCAAGCTTTCTGTCCAGCGCTACTATTCAACACCGAAGTTGTATTTCTTTTTCCCGTGAATGCGCTTCTTAAAGTTGGTGCCAAAGCCCCGTATCCGCCAAACATAATGCCTCTCTAACTCCCATCGTTTTAGCTAAAGTCTCCTCAAATAGGTCATCGGTGCTAGGACTTTTTTTCTCAGACCAGATGTGAGAGGGTTTTGGAATTTGAAAGCACTTAAAAGCCGCCTTGGTACGAAACCCTACGAAGAATACACGTCGCCGCTGCTGAGGAACACCAAAGTCGGCAGCATTAAGTTCAAAAATGTGAATATGGTAATCCGGGAGCTTATCCAATATATACTTTTGAACAAAGCCACTAAATTTGGGATTGAGTATGCCTAAGACATTTTCAGCAACAAAAGATTTAGGCCGGTGTGTGTTGACTGCCCTTATAAATTCACCCCACATATTCCGGTCATCATTTTGGCCAGCCTGTTGCCCAGCAATAGAAAAAGGCTGACATGGGGGACCACCGTGGATAACATCTATTGAGCCGATATAGTCTTGCCAAACCACTTTGGTAATGTCCCCATTTTCAGGACCACTATGAACAATCCAGTTTGGACGGTTGCTTTTTAAGGTTTTGCCACAAATAGGTATCAATTCATACGCGCCTTGATGGGTATATCCGGCTTTATCAAAGCCCAAGTCTAATCCGCCACCGCCGCTGAATAGGCTCAGAGTTGTAAGCCCATTGGATTCCAACGGTGGCATTAACTGGTTTGGCTCAAGCCGTGGCGTGTTGATTGAATGGATACTGGACAAAAACCCGAGCGAAGCACGCCTTTTGGCTTCTCTGGATTCTTGAGAAATTTTCCGGTAGATATTGCGCTGCTCGTTGGTGAGTTTATATTCTTTCCTTGAGGCGTTTTTATAGACACTAGCTTTACTTGACATAATTAGTTCAATGATGAGTAATAGTTTTTTTTTAATTTTAGCCCAGATTTAGAGATTTGTCCAGATAAATTCGTTGCCATTAATATTAAACCCTCGCTAGCAAGAGTAGAATTGAAGTACATCGTCCGAGTTTAAATCATCCCCTGTTTCGTTTTGCTCCCTCAATCATTGCGATTGCCAGTGATGCGCCAGAGCCAACGGATTTACAGCTGCTAGATATGAATCAGCCTGAGCAGATTGTCGCGTTTATTGAGGAACGGATCTTGGGGAACTAAAAATAGATCCCATCAGCGGTGATTATGGAAAACAGAAAGGAAAAATCTTGAATGAAGACAAAAATGAATATGATTTATTGGAAAGGGGAAAAGTTCTGGATCGGAAAACTTCTGGAACATCCTCAAATTATGACACAAGGCAAAACTTTGGAAGAACTAGAGGAAAATATGAAAGACGCATATGTTCTGATGACAATGGATGATGTTCCCCAAGAATATCAAATTAAAGAATTTACTCTAACCGTATGAAACGAAAAGCTCTCATCAAGAAAATTTCCTCAATGGGTTGTATCCTTGTTAGACATGGCAATAATCATGATTTATATAAAAACCCCGCTACTGGCAATAAACAACCTGTTCCACGCCACAATGAAATTGATGAACATCTTGCAAGACATATAATAAAAGAATTAACCTAACAGATCGTTCAGGGTGCGTCACCTTTTTTGAAATATTTATCAAACGGAGCAAGCGTTTATATTGCGGTATCAAAAATCCTATTTCTTCAATAAATAGGATTTTTTTTTTACCGTTCAGCGATGTATGGACATGGCTTTGGCAAAATTAAGCAAATCGAGCACTAGATATTTCTAAAATCTCACAGACTTCCTTTATCCGTTGTTGAGATATTGTTCCTTCAACTTCAATACGCTTTAGCGCTTCGTCCCTGCTTAAGACACCTGCTCTAACCATATTACTTAAATAGGCATCCATATAAGTCATGCCTGATGTTCTTTTGAACATATAGTTTTTTATCTCATTGAATGCACAATCCGCTCTCCAACTTGAATGGCATCCAGCAGGAAGCTTCCAGCCCACTTCTGATAAATAACTGTCAACTGCCTTCTCATCATATCCTGCATGAAAATAATAACTCATCGTTTTAATGCCAGGATAACGTAATCTCAGATATGGCGTTTCATTATTTAAAAACAACACGGCAGCCTTAAATCCCATTGGAAAATACCGTAATAGTGCTGGTGTTCTTATCAAGATATTTATGCCGCGTTTTAAAACCATAAACATTCTTTGAGTTTGCCGCCATACAGTAGCAGGTTTTGTTACATTTGCAGCCTCGTTACGGAATTGACCAGCACCTAGCTGAAATGTTTCAAACGAATTACCACCAAAAATAAGGTATTCTATATTATTTGCCTTTGCAATTTTGTAAACTTCATGGTTGTGTTGTTTACATGGCGCACAGGCAAGATTTGCGTAAATAGGATTCGGCTTTTTAAGCCAAAGCAATAGTAATTCTCTGGCAGATTTTCGATGACTCTCCTTTGAAATATTCATCTCCACAAGCGGTACATTAAGCTTTTTTACCAATCGCCTAAGATTTGAATCAATCACATCGGGGGTAAATGGTGTTCTGTGATAGGCTGCAAGGCATCGAAGCTTGTGCTTATCTACAAGTAAGTGCAGAAGATACGAACTATCTTTTCCGCCACTGACACCCACTAAGCAATCATAAGAACGCCCTTTACCTCTTTCTTTTATCCGGTTAATGTCATCACTTAATCCTTCTTTGGGACTAGCGGCTTCTTGTTGAACCTGTTTGTCTTCTATTGTTTTTTGACATAAAGCACAGCAACCCCTCTCATCAAATTTAATAGAAGGCACAGATTTGGGAAGTACGCAAGAAATACAGATGTTATGATGTTTCATCAATTCTCCTTTGGTTATTCATTGCGAGGAAAGTGTAAATCAAAAAATCACTACAGCATATTGGATAACCGATAAACGGTTTATCTTATCTGATAAACCATCGAACCTTAAAAAAAAACAAAAACGGTATGAAAAATCCTATTTCTTTCCGAAATAGGATTTTTTTTGACCTGTTTTATCCTTGCTTATATAACATCCTTATAGTTCATTTTCTATTTTAATTTGAAAATCTATAATCTTTCAATACTATTATTTATATGTGTTAGTTATTATTATCTTTCTATATTAAAATATATTAATATTTTAATCTAAAAATACTTTTTATATTTAATCATTTATATTAAAAAATTCCCCTATTTTTATCACTAAAAATAG
>JALXAQ010000081.1 GCA_026991885.1 Thiotrichaceae bacterium | reverse complement strand
TAAATGTATTTTGCAAAACTATCAAAGTATAGAGGATTTCAGGTTATACTGTACGACCCAAATAATTAACCTGGTTTAATGAATGCCCGCAAACAATAAGACAAACAGTTTATTGATAGAAGAATTTCGTCAGGGCATGGATGATTTTAAACAAGCAATGATTGCGCGTGAGGAATTATCCTTGCGCATCGGCAAACGCACCACGCAAATCATCCGCTATACTTTGTTTGCATTGAGCATTCTTGGTATCGCCATGTTCGTTTTGATCTGGACCTTAACCAGTAATATGGGTGACATCACAGGACATATGGCCAAGATGTCAAAAGACATGAAAGCCATACGCGGTGATATTCAGCAGGTATCGGCTAACCTTAAAACAATTAGTACAGATTTTTCATCTGTTCGCAAAGACCTTACCTCAATGTCTAATTCAGTTAATTTTATGCAACTGGATATTGCCAAGCTGAACCAGAATGTAGGAAGCATGGGGGGCAATATTACCACCATCCGCAAAATACTGGCACAAATGGATAAAAGCATTCATCTAATGAGTAAAAATATCAATGGGCTAAACCAGAGCGTGGGTGTGATGACGATGAACGTAGCAACCATGTCCCAGGAAATGGCGCAGATGACAACCGATGTGAACCGGATGGCCGCGCCAATGCGGATTTTCCCTTATTCGGGTAGATAGTATTATTTGATAGCGGCGATGCGCTGTTTTTCCCGCGCTGGGTCAGCGAGTGGTATCGCATTTAGTAGTTTTTTCGTATAAGTATGCTGTGGGTTGGTATAGATTGATTCGGCATCACCCATCTCCACAATTTCACCTTTGTAAAGCACTAAGACGCGATCACAAATATGGCGCACAATACTCAGGTCGTGCGAAATAAACAGCATGCTCATGCCGGTTTGTTCTTTTAAATCCATCAGTAGATTAATGATTTGTGCCTGAATGGATACATCCAGCGCACTGACTGGTTCATCACAGAGTAGTAATTCTGGTTTTAAAATCATTGCCCTTGCAATACCGATACGCTGACACTGCCCGCCGGAAAATTCATGCGGGTAGCGGTTTTGTTGCTCAATGTGTAAACCCATAGACACGAGCAGTCTAAGTGCTTTTTGTTGAATCTCGGTTTTGGATAATTCGGGGGCTAAATTGTAGAGTGGTTCGGCAATAATTTGCGCCACCGTCATGCGTGGGTTGAGCGCATCCAGAGGGTCTTGAAAAATTAGCTGGATTTGTTTGCGCAGGGCTTTTTGTTGTTGCCTGCTAAGTTTACTAATGTCCTGTCCTTTCCAAATGACCTTGCCTTCATTCGCGTGCTGCAACTGTAAAATAGTACGCGCCAGTGTTGATTTGCCACAGCCCGATTCGCCCACTATGCCAAGTACTTCGCCTTGCTTGAGGCTAAATGAAACCTTATTCAAAGCACGCAAAGATTGATCACCTTTGCCAAAAATGACACTGATATTTTCAACGCTTAAAAGAGGTGCCTGACTCATGATAAAACATCCTTTTCTTGACTCAACTTATAAGCAAAGCGACAAGCAACGTGCTGGCCAGAATCAAGCGCGACTAATTCCGGCACTTGCTCAAAACAGGCTTCTTCTGCAAAGGCACAGCGTGGATGAAAAGCACAACCCGTTGGTAAATTAAGCGGGTCAGGGGGTTGTCCATCAATCGCCTGTAGTCGTTCACCAGTGTGTGAATTCGCAGGCGTAGCCGCCAATAAAGCCTTTGTGTAAGGATGTTTAGTATGATAAAAAATCTGTTCAACTGTGCCGCTTTCAACAATACGCCCCCCATACATGACGATAATGCGCTCACACAGACCGGCAACCAGTGGAAGGTCATGAGTAATCAGTACAATGCTGGTTTTTAAGCTTCGGTGAATCTCTCGTAGAAGACGGATAATTTCGGTTTGCACGGTGACATCCAGTGCAGTGGTGGGTTCATCCGCAATAATCAATTGTGGTTCACATAATAGCGCCATGGCAATGACTACCCGCTGCCGCATACCGCCGGAAAGCT
>JALXAQ010000080.1 GCA_026991885.1 Thiotrichaceae bacterium | reverse complement strand
CTTCGCTTGACTCATCCTCATCGAATGAAAATGTACGTTTCACGCCACGGCTAAAGCTACTGCCATCGGTATCCCATTCGGATTGACCATAGGCGAGATAATCAACTCCACACACATCAATAAGTTGTTCAAAACAACATTTATCATCGTCACGCAAAAAAGTCGCCAAATCAAGCAAATTATCGGCGGCAACCTCAAGCGTTAACTCACCCAGAGCGATATTGCTACTCTGGATTTTTCCGGCAAGGGCGGCATCCAGATGAGATTGAAGTGCTTGCAAGACGCTACTCATGGAATCAATTAAGCCTCATCCTGACGCGCAATGGTGTTGGTATTGCGAATTTTATTTTGCAACTGAATGATCCCGTATAACAAAGCTTCTGCGGTTGGCGGACAGCCCGGCACATAAATGTCAACGGGCACGACACGGTCACAGCCACGTACAACCGCATAGGAATAATGATAATAACCACCACCGTTGGCACATGAACCCATTGAAATCACCCATCGCGGCTCTGCCATCTGGTCATAAACCTTACGCAAAGCAGGTGCCATTTTATTGGTTAATGTACCGGCAACAATCATCACATCCGATTGGCGCGGACTGGGACGAAACAGAATACCAAAGCGATCCATATCATAACGTGCCGCACCTGCCTGCATCATTTCAACCGCACAACAGGCAAGACCAAAGGTCATCGGCCACATCGAGCCAGTACGCGCCCAATTAATTAGCTTATCAGCCGTTGTGGTCACAACACCTTCTTTGAATACGCCTTCTATTCCCACTCCAGCGCTCCTTTTTTCCATTCGTAGATAAAACCAATAATCAAGATACCCAGGAAAATACCCATGGCAATCAAGCCAAACAAACCAATTTTGTCCAGCACAATCGCCCATGGAAACAGGAAGGCTATTTCAAGGTCAAAAATAATAAAGAGAATGGCAACCAGATAATAGCGCACATCGAATTTCATACGGGCATCTTCAAATGCCTCAAAACCACATTCAAACGGAGAATCTTTAGCAGCATCGGGACGGCGCGGTGCCATCATGGCACCCAATAACAGCATAATAATTGCCATCGCAAAGCCAATACTCAAAAACACCAGAACCGGCAGATACTCTGCTAGCATATATTCTCCTTGTTCTAATTCGTTGCTTATTGTTGCAACTTCTCTCACCTGTCGTTGCTTTTTATAGGCGCTTCATAACTGCGTTTTAAGAGAGAAGGGATTTATTAGAAGGGAGAATATACACTTATTCTTTGTCAGTTCACAACCAATGCGGTGATTTATTTTTATATTTTTCAATAAAATATTTGTATGAGCAAGAACCATAGTTAATGAGCTTGTTTTTTATACACATCATGAAGCATCATTTGATTCGCAAGCTATCAGTACAATATTTCATCAGATCATCAACTTAAGGGGCTCTAATAATAGGATGCGTCCTCTGCAAGGATCCTTAAGATAAATAAGCATAACCTAAACTATGGCAGCAAGCTTGAATGAAAAAATGGTGCCAACACCCAACTCGCTTACAACCTCAAGTTTAAAACCATGGAGCCCCAATAAACGTTGACTAATCGCCAAACCAAGACCTGCACCCATGTGCTTTAATTTATACGCATCCGAAGCACGGTAATAAGGCTCAAAAATATGTGGCAAATGATCAGGGGCAATACCCGCACCATGATCAATAATTTTAACGAGGATACTGCCATCCACCACGCCCTCTGTCCTAAGTACGACCGACCCCCTTTCATGACTATAGCGAATCGCGTTTTCGACCAGGTTCTGAATTACCCGCTCAATTTTTGCTATATCCGCATATACCTGGGCTTGTGGATCTTCACATTCAATTTTTAAAACGACCCGCTTATGCTTTGCCTTTTGTTCCAGGCTTGCCACTATATCGCTGAGCAAATCGCCAATTTGAAACTCTTCTTCATTTAATTCTACCTGATTACTTTCAAGCCGCGTTAGCTCAAACAACTCATTAATCATGCCTTCCAGGCGTTCACCATTGCTAATAGCTTTTTGCAAAAATTTCTGGCGTTCCATTAGGGGCATACTATCCTGCTT
>JALXAQ010000079.1 GCA_026991885.1 Thiotrichaceae bacterium | reverse complement strand
GACTTATCCCTTCTAAAAAAAAATCCCTGTCGTTAAGGGTTTTTACTTATCCTTATTAATAATTATTGGCTGTCGTTATTTGTTATAATTTACAAAATCAACTTCAATAGACACACAAATTTTATTAATCGAGATGAAAAGCTCATCAAAAATACAATGGCATAAGTTGCTAGGCGAACTATTAAAAGGTTCATTGTCACCCGTAGATATACAAGTTTCTACTGATGTCTCCGTGATGAGCAAATCGCCAGAAATTGATATAATACTCCTCAAGCGAAAGCTTTTTTTTATAAAGCCTACAAAAAAGACGAAAAACAAGTACAAAGCTTTTTATTAAGTGCTATAAAACCGCAAAAATCGACTTTAAAAAAACTCGGTTATAAAAGCACCAATCTCCCTGGAATCTATCGCAGTAAATTCCAAATAGTTAGACAAGTTATATTAATATCACTAAACGAATTATCAAACGAGCCATATAATGCGTTTGTCAAATGTTTTTCTAGCCATCGTCAAGAAAAACAAAAAGCGTTTGATTTATTAGAACAAAGTGGATTACTTAATTCATTGACAAACGAATTAAAATGGTTTATCAATGGACTCAAAGGGTTATGGTTCACCGACAAAGGAGGCGATATGAATCTTGAAATGACTCCCAAACAAGTTGCTGATTTAGGTAAAATATGGGGTAATGCGTTTCTGTCCAGCTTATCGGTAGAAGAGCTGTTAGAACATTATGATCGGCAAAAGATTTTGTCTCAGTTTAAGCCACAAGAAAGATTAGCGGGGCTTGAACCACAAGATATTTTGTCTCAACTTAAACCACAAGAACTTGATAAACTTCAAGAATACCTCAAAAAGCGCGAGCAAAAAAACTAATCAATGGGGATAAACTATTAGTAGGGATAAGTACTACAGGGATTTTTTTTTAGCAGGGATAAGTCAAAACATCAACATAACTACAGGGATTGCATTTAAAAAGGGATAAGTCAAAACACGGCTTTGTTGGAGAATATTAAAAAATATGCGAGCCATCAAAGTTGGGTTTTGACTTATCCCTGCTAAAAAATAATCCCTGTAGTTAAGGGTTTTGACTTATCCCTGTCGTTATTTAACTTCAATCTGAAAATCCATTTCAACCAAAGGCTCTGAATTTTGATCGAGTTTCAGGGTTTTCTTAACGGCTCGCCCATTTATCTTAAATCTATATTTCCCTTGTTGTAAGTCTTCCAGATAGTAAATACCGGCTCTATTTGTGAGCGATGATCTCCCTAGTTTTTTGCTTTTTATCGGTAGCATTTCTACTTTGGCACCGGCTACCGGTTTATTTGCTAAATCTGTCACTCTGCCGGCAAGAATGTAGGATGGTGTTAATGGTACGCTAACCGTTGTAAAGCTGCCCGCTACGACTTCTATTGCTTGTGGTCTGAGTTCTGCTTTCCAGCCAATCGGTGCGCCCGCTGGGTCAATATCTAAGCGATAGGTGGACGGCGCCAGTCTAAAAAATGCCCCTTCTCCTCGAAGATTCGGGTCCAAGTAACTGAATTGTTTTATCGGTCGTGTGTTGATCAGAAATAAAGTTTCAATATCGTCGTCTGTATAAATGTCTTCGCCCGAATCCCGTTGCCCATTACTGTTTTTGTCATAAAAAGCCTGGAGATATATCCCGCCTTCTTGGCGTAAACGTCCCGCTTCTGTACTGCCGGGCGCAAGTCGGGGGTGTGTGTATAAGTCGAGCGATAGGGATACGTTAAATGTGAGTTCATCTGAATTCTCTGATATGTTGTTCAGACTACTTGATAAATATAATCCGGGTAGGAGTGCGCTTGAGGCTGATGCAATAAAACCCCGCCCCCGTGTGCCTTGCCCATATCCTAATTCATATTGCCAGGTGGATAGTCGATCCGCTGTGCGAGCGACTGAGGTGTCGCGCCAACTCAGTATTGTCATGTCATTTCCGGAATCGGCACGATCATAAGTCAGGCGTATTGCTCGTCTATTTGCATAACGAGACATGCCTTTTTTTGGTAGAAAATATTCTAAGCTGGTGTTGCTGCCTGTTTCATTCTGACGATGGTTGAATTCGAGTAGTTGCCTTCGTAATCGGGTACTCCAACGGAAATTGCCTTTTCCATCAATACTGGCATCAGCGTACATGGGCATGTCATTGTAGGTGCCACTGATGCCTATTCCATATCCAATTGTATTTTCTTTGGAATTCCAATTGGAGTTGAGGTGGATGCCAGGATATGCTTGCCAAGTCACATAAGCCCGTTGGGAAAATTCATCGCTGTCTAATGCGAGTCGTAGCTTTGGGGTTGGGGTATATTCGATATGTGCATCATAAATGGTTTCTTCAGTACCATAAGCTATTGAGGCGTTGAGTCGCAGTGGTATGTTGGCGGGCTGATAAAAGATGTCTAGTAGTCCATAAGTTAAGGCGTTGTCGTAAGCTGCGCCTACGCCTAAGGTTAAGTTGTCAGTTGCTCCCCATCGGTATAATAGTCCGCCATTGAGTCCCTCCAGTTTGCCAAAAAACTGTTCATTAGTATATTGTTGCTCTAATCCCAGTGAGGCAATTAAGGCGGATGTGCCAGTTGAGAGCTGCCCGGCTAGACTTAGGTAGCTCGCTTCCCGAATTTCGGGGGTGGCGGTGAGTTGTCCATTGGGATAGAGATAAACTTGATATCTGTCGTTACTGCCAGTAATCCCCGTCAATGAGGTTTCTGAACTGCTCACATTTTCAAATCGGTAAATGCCGGTTGAATCGACGAGTACTTCAGCAATGACTAGATTTCCGCGTGGTGTGACGAGTTGAACTAGGGTGCCTGGCTCGGCTTTTCCTGCTATTGTGCGTTCAATCCGATTACTTTGTAGTTGTTGACGCGGATCAAAGCTAGTCCCTAATGAGAGGTGGGTGACTGGGGCGTTAAATCCCCAACGTTTGACAGTGGTTATGCCAAAAAACTGATTACGCTGCCCTGGCCAAAATGTGTTGTGATTTCCAATCACCCAATCCGTTTCTGGTGTGAGTTGTAGATATTGAATCTCTTCTAAGCGCCAGGTGTTGGTGTCTTGTAGGTCGGTTTGTTCAATTTGTGTGTACCAGCTACCATTCCATATTGTGCCCACGGCGGTTAAATCGCCTAGATAGTTGTTTTCGTTGCTGTTTCCTGTCATCCTGATTTCTTGTCCAAGGGCTGTCAGCGTCAAATAGGGGCTGTTAATGACGGGCAATCCTTCGAGATTAATGGGGGGGCGTTTGTAATAATGGCGTTTTTGTTTAAATTTAGCCGATATCCAAGGGGGGTTAAAAACAACGGCGTATTCGTTAATGTTAAATTCACAGGGTACTCCCAGTAGTGTTTGGATTTGTGTTATTGAAAACACTCGTCCGAGTTCGGGATCGTTTGAGAGTTGTTTTGGATCAAGGCGTTTGACTGAGGCAAAAGATCGTAGCTCAATTTGTCCATTATCCAAGTCGGTTGTGTTAAATTGGAGTGCGTCAATAACGGCTTTAAAAGGTATTAGCCATTCTTTAAAGCGTATGGGGTTTTCGCCATCTTCTGCGCCCCGAACCATAACGCTTTCATTGACGTTGCGTTCTCCTATGTTGATGCCAAGTGGTAGTATTGTTAGTTCTTCGTTTTGTTCTTGGGCATTTAGGTTATTGAGTTGGGTTATTAAGACTAATATTAGGAGTATTTGTTTGAACATACGTTGTTTGCTCCAGTCTAAAAACCTTGAATCGCTGATTTGACGGATTACACGGATTACGCGGATTAAAAACCTTGAATCGCTGATTTGACGGATGACACGGATGACACGGATTAAAAACCTGAAAACACTCATTAATCTGATCTTTTGATTTTGACTTTAAATCCGCGTCATCCGTGTCATCTGTCAAATCCGTGATTCAATCCTTTAACTTTAAATCCGCGTCATCTGTCAAATCCGTGATTCAATCCTTTGACTTTAAATCCGTGTCATCTGTCAAATCCGTGATTCAATCCTTTGACTTTAAATCCGTGTCATCTGTGTCATCCGTAAAATCCGTGATTCAAGGTTTTTTAATCCGTGATTCAAGGTTTATTTAGGAATAAAAACTCGAAAATCAAAAGGCAAGGTTTCAGGTGCATCGACATTTCCCCACACCAGTTCTCCTTTAAGCCTAACCCGACCAGAAATAGGCTTATCACCTTCCTTGAAAAAACGAATCGGTACATGACGAATACTTTCAGCAAGAATGGTGAAGCCAGAGTATCCGCCGCTTTTGATCTCTTTTCCTCTCTGGATTAGTCGCCATCGTATCCCCGGACGCACGCTTGCTTTGCCCCGATTCCTGATCATTAATGTAATCTCTCGCTCGTCTGGATCGTAAGTCGCCCCTTTTGCCGATAAATCAAAAGAGAGATTGCCATGACGCACGAAAACCGTTATACCAATGCGGCTGTTGATCGTTAACCCTTCCGTGCTTTCCTTTTTGACTTGCCCTGCAAAAATGACGGCACGATATTCACGCTTCGCCATGCTGGGTAGGATTCTAGCCAGTAGGCGTACTCTACGTCTTTGTCTAGGCGGGATGACAAGTTCTCTCGGGGAGAATATTAAATAAGGAGACAGATCGTCTTCTTGGGATTCTGTGACTTGAAATCCCTTTTGGTTGTAGGTAAAGGGGGTGCTATATAGACGAAAACGTACCTTTTCTGCGCCTTCATTGGTTAGCGTAATCACGCCCTTGGCTTGCCCTTGTTTGGTTTCGGTCATAATGACCATTGGTCCGACTTTTACCCTTGCTTGTACGCTATTCAGGGTTAGCAGCACAGTAAAGGCAATGTAAACCGTTGTTTTTAAAAATGTCATTTTAATCCCTTTAATTCGCTGTGATGGTGATACTAAATTGTGCATTATACTGTCCAGCCGCTAATTCTTCTGCGTTGTTAATAACCTCAAATCGTGAAGCGACTTCAATTTCTACGTCTCCATTCAGGTCTAATTTGTTAAAAGCGGGTGCCATTGCAACTGTTCCGGGTGCCAGTACGGACTTTGTGGTGATATTCTCATCAGGAAAAGGACCGACCGGAAATTTCATGCCCACCCCGACTTTGTGATCGACACCTATCTCTGTGGGGGCATCAACCAGGTCAATATTTTCTGCATTTGTAAAATTCGGGGCGGTTAATGCCGTTAAGTCCACGGAATAGCTAAAGCTATTTGAATTACAGTCAAATGTCACGCTATCGAAGGCTTGCATTTTCCTGACACGGGAATTGAATGCCCCCCTCTCCAGAACGACATAAGGCACCGCTGTTCCCGTCTGACTATATCGGGTTTGCGTATCTACGCTGCACTCTGGACTCACTGTGCCACGAATAGTTGTGGTATTGGGTGCTGAGATACCCGCCGGTATTGGTGTGACTAATAAATTAAATTCTGCTTCATAGTCTCCTGCCGCTAACTCTTCTGCCCCACCGGTAAGGCTATAGGTGGAAGTCACTATGACGTTAAGGTTGTTGTTGCTGTCAAGTGGGAGAGAATCACCATTTGTGAAGGGGTAAATGACTGTTGTTGGAGGGGCACGGTTTGCAGGTGTATCGGTGACAATCTGGGTGCCATTGACTCTGACATCGACGAGATGGGTAACGCCTGTGGTATCACCAGCGATTAAGTCGAGGTTGTCCGAAACGCTAGCAAAATTCGGAGCGGATGTGGTTTCCACTATCAGTTCGAGATAGACGGCGGTTGCGTCTGGACAGTGAAAGGTGGCGGTATAAAAGCTGTTTAATTGGGTTACTCGTTCTTCTAGGGCATCCTTATCCCGGATAGAACCCGTCGCGCCTCCCCAGGTTGTGGTGGCGGTATAGGGAAGAGGGCTGCCACTGGAGCTTAGCAGGGTGCAATCTGCTGCGGAAGCGACTTCAGTGATAATAATGACTGCACCCAGTAATATGATATTTTTTGCAGACATCGGTAAAGCTCCCATTTTAGGGTAAGGTAAAAAAAAATCCTATTTCTTCAAGAAATAGGATTTTTAAGGTTCTTTGAACAGAAACAGCTTATTGTGCAATGCCCATGTAGGGTGGATGCGTGGTTCGTAACCACCGACTACATGTATGGGTTAATGGCATTGGCTTATTGAGCCGTCACTGTCACTGTGTAGGCACTGGCGTAGGTACCTTCTGCCAACTCTTCAGCACCACCCGCTGTGAGAAATGTTGAAGTAACAGTCACATCGATATCACCATTTACGTCAGTCGGCACATCGTCGCCAGGTTGTCCAGTTGCGGGAGAAACAATAGTAGTATTGGCTGTTAGAGCTTGCACATCTGTCACAAGGGCGGTAGTACTGGTATCAACCGCAACATCTACAACGTGATCGACACCTATTGTGTCTGAACCAGAAAGCAGGTCAATGTCTGTCGCGTTGTTAAAGGCAGGACCAGTCACAGTCGTTGCAAGAACGGTTAAGTCCACAGCGTCCGAATTACAATCAAAGCCGATAGTATCACTCGCCTCTAATTGGACGACGCGAGTTAGACCTGAATTGATGGTACCGGTGGTTTCTGCATACGCTTGCGCCGTGCTGCCCGCATTAGTATATGCACTCGGCGTATCCACAGCACACTGCATGGCAACATCAGCCGTATAACCCATATCGTCACTGCTTGTAGGACTGGCTGCCAACTGGGCATGCGCCACTGAACCAAACAGTGCAACCGCACTACCAACCGCCATCAAACCTGCAAATTTATTGAGTCTCATGATAAAATACTCCTTTTATCAAATTGAGCAATGTAAAGAAAATATCGTCCATCCGATTGTCTGGATGATGCTCACCTTATATACAAGGTTTGTGCCAATGTTGAAGTGTTTTATAAATTTTATTATAATCAATTAGTTAGTTTGTTTTGTCTCTATTTTGTCTTGATATATTATTTTATTTTTAAATTCAATGCTTTATATTTATATTTAAGCTGGAATTTACTTTAAAAGTTATTTATAGTTGATTTATTTTAAAGTAAATATAGTATCCTAGTCTCCTCTTTATTCTTTTATTATCATTTTGATACAAAAATTATCAAAATGATAATTTATTCTCTTTTTGAGAATAAACGACAGGGTTTTTTTTTAGCAGGGATAAGTCTAAACAACATAACTACAGGGATTTTTTTTTAGCAGGGATAAGGCTAAAACCTAACTACAGGGATTTTTTTTTAGCAGGGATATGTCTAAAACCTAACTACAGGGATTT
>JALXAQ010000078.1 GCA_026991885.1 Thiotrichaceae bacterium | reverse complement strand
GTGGATAAATCGAATTGAGCCGTATTCAAATAATTGCGTTGAGAGTTGTTTTATATCAGCATTTGAATGGCGCTCGCTTGATGTAGAAAAAATAACCACGCCAATACCTGCAATGGCAACAACACCCAAAATAGATAGTCCTCGCTTAATCCACTTTACCATCAAAGCCTCCTAGACAAGCCAGTCCATCGAAAATGGTGAATTCAAACTAAGGGAAAGCTGAACGAGTTCGGTTCTGTTGCGTGTTAGGGTTTTTCGCAAAATGGTTTTGGCTTGTGTATTGATGGTTTCGATTGACCGGCATCTCAGTTCTGCAATTTCTGCATTTGAAAAGCCTTGTGCCATTAAACTTAGAACGTCTTTTTCGGCTTTCGTTAATGGGAAAAAGCGGGTCACAATTTCGCCGTTCACACTGTGTTTCAAACTGGTATCAAGGGCAGTGATCAATCGTGTTCCTGATGGTAATTTGCCGACTTCTGGATGGTCGCTTGCAGGGCAAATTTCAACAAATAAAGACGTGTTGCGGTCTTCAAGTTCGAAGGTTAAAGACTCACGCCTTGGATATGCCCCTTGGCTTGCATGCACAGATTGTTGGGTGATTAAAGATCGGTACCGCGCTGTGTTCTCGTGATCTTTTAGTAATAACTTCCCGTGGCTGTCTTTAGTAAAAATGGGGTGGCAATCAACAATGCGATCAAATTCTGTGTTGGTGAAAATGGTTTGCTCGTTACGATCAAGCAAGGCAACGCCAAACAATTGTTTGTCCATGCGTTTGATGAAATCAGGGTCATCCATTTTGGAGTGAATTAAAGGGCGGCCGATGCGTAATGCTTTTGCAACATGGGGTAGAATGATACTGGCTATTTGTTTTTCTTGTGATGTTGATGGGCCGCGATCATCGCCATATTGCACTGCAAACCGATCAATCTGCCAGCTGTCTTTATTTAGCAATGACCCTGAACGATGTTTGAAACCGTGGGCTTTTAGCGCTTGTATGTTAGGCCTGTTTTCGAAAATTTCACCTTGCTTGATGAACTCAATATCATCAACAAGACTGATCTTTTTGGTCGTGCCAGAATGCTCGGCAAAATTCCACTGGTCTTCGATTTCTAGTGCATTGAAGTGCTGGAAATAAACTTTGACGGCTTCGGGGTCATAGTTTTCACTATAATATGGGGTGATGACTTGTTCGTCGCCTTGATTGTTCGCCACTTCAAAAATCATTGCACCAGCACCGCCAAAGCTTTTGGCAATATCCATTAATAGGGTTGGCCAAGCCTCTTGGCTTAATGCGGTATCATAAATGCGCAATATAAGATTGTTCAGGTCAGATTGATTCAATTGTTGTGCCCAGTTCTATCGTTTTTATTGCGGTTTTTAACAAATGCCCTAAGCGACCTTATAGCAAATAACTGACCACATGCACAAATTTCACCCGTTTGGGTGATGGAATACAAAATCATGGGTTTGTAACCTCCTTAGCAAATCCAGCAACCAAAGGCCGAATTGTATTTTTAGCCTGGGGATCGCTTGGAATGTTTATGGAGGAATGATGATGTTGAAGGCTCTAACAGGTGTTTTTATTGGTTTGATGGCTTTGGTCACAAACGTGCAAGCCCAAAATTTGATTGTGAATGGTAATTTTGAAACGCAAAATCTTACAAGTTATGGTAATCATGTTGGGGCAACTATTCAGGGCTGGAGTATAATTTCTAACTCTCCAAATCCTGTTAACACCAATCATGTTCGCGTTGATGGCCCTAACGGATATAATTATGGGAATTATGGTCCTGAATCAGATGCTTCTGCACCGGGAGCGGGTGTTCCTCAGCATTATTTTGATGGCTACAGAAATGTATTTCTTTGGCAAAGCTTCACCGCACCCAGCTCAGGATTAGCACAAGTTAGGGCCTCGTTTTCGAACCGTGGTAATCATTCTGGTGTGCAAAATATTGAACTCTCAATCATTCCTGGCCCGTTTACAAATGCTACGGCGATGCGAGCGGCACATGATAGCAATCAAAGCAGTTTTAGTCTTCCAGGTGGATCTTCAAAAACATATCAGTGGCAAACGTTCTCAACGCAAAAACAACTGGTT
>JALXAQ010000077.1 GCA_026991885.1 Thiotrichaceae bacterium | reverse complement strand
CATCTTTTTGAATCATTTTGAGTGCTGGTTTGGCAAAAAAGTTAAGCGGAAAATGCAGCCCTTGCCAATAATAATCCAGTAGTTGCTGTAGCAGTTGTTTTGCTTCATCCCTATCTATAGGTGGCAAGCTAAAGGATAATTCTGGAGAATAGAAATGGCTGGTATGACTTATCTCGGTGAGATTGTCAGAGCTGGATTTTTTTTCACCTATCAGTGTATTAAGTACAAGGTGATAGAACCACAGGCTAATATAATCTTTACTGTAGGCTTGTGTTGGTTGAATGAGAATCCGCTGCTTATTGGCGTTCAGGTAATCTAGCATTCCCGATACTTCGAAATCGTTTATTGTCAATAAGAACGGTTGCTCTGTTACGGGTTCTGCTCGCTTATGCTGTTCGGGTATTTTTTGTACAAATGCATGCATAATCTGACGCTGATTATCAAAGTCGTTATCGCCAATGTCGCTATAAGGCAGCAAGCCTTTAGCACGTGAAATCAGTAATTTTTGTTCTATTTCTATGGTTTTTTCTACTTCATCTTCAGCCTTAGAATTATCACTTAATACTTGCAGTAGCTGCTGGCGTATTTTTGTATCATCAAAGCGTTCCAGCGAAAAAGGCTCGCGAGTTGGTAGAATCAATGATTGCTCGTAAGTCTGGATGGAAAAACGTTTATGTAAAAAGGCGCGTGCCGGGCTGATATAAAAGTTGATCAAGGCCTCAATATGGATTTGTTTGTGCTCACTATCCAGTTGCTCCAGTGGTTTTTTGATAAAAATGGAGGAGGGTTTTGTCGGTTTTTGATCTGTTTGATGAAATAACTCTGCGTATTCTTTGGCATAAGAAAACAGCTGGGAATCATTATTAAAATAGCGTGGACTAAATGCCTGTAAGTGGTGTTTGCAAATTAAATCTTTGTTGTTATTTCCTAAATAATCTTCAAGCGTATCCATTAGTTCACTGACTAATACAGAGGGTGGTAGCGTAGTATTATCTTTGACACTTTGACCAATAAAACTAATGATCAGTTTTTGCCGTGCAGCAAGTATTGATTCCAGAAATAGGTAACGGTCTTCATCGCGTCGTGAACGGTCCCCTTTGCGGGGCTGTGATGACATCAAATCGAAACTATGGTGTTTATTCTGGCGCGGGTATTCGCCATCGTTCATGCCCAGCAGGGCAACCACTTTAAATGGTACGCTTCGCATCGGCATTAACGCGCAAAAGCTAATGCCGTAACCTAAAAACTTTTCAGTGCCGCTAATTTCCAGCAAACTGTTTTTGATGATTTTACGCATGACTGTGAAAGACAGAAGGCAATCCAGTTCAGCCAGTTGCGTTTGTTGTTGTAATTGATCTAGCATGTTAAGCAAGGCTTCGTTCTGCTCGCCAAAAAGTTTGCTGATTAATGTTCGTAAATTAATCAGCCAGTCATGCATCGTTAATTTTTGATCAGACCAGTCATCCAGTGTGAAAACCACATCAGTGAATTTCTTCAGGCTTGCCAGTATCAACGCTTTAGAGCCTTCTATTTGATCATAGGGAAGTAGTGGCAAAGACGCATCAACAGTGCCATTGTTAGGCATATTAAAAAGCATATCGCCTGGCATCATATAGCCGAGTAATTGTCGATCCAGCGCATAGCGCCAGGTATGCTCAGCGGTGTTGGGTAGCTTGTTTTTGTGGCGTGAAGCGGCACTGACTCCCCAGCGGATATTGGTGTTTCGTGCCAGCTCACGGCATTCAATAACATCGGATTCATCAAGATTAAAATTTTCACGGATTGCTTCGTAATCAAGTAACTCAAACACCGATTCAACATCATAACGGGTTTCGTTTAAATCCATCACTTTGAGCATCGCTTCAATACTATGATGTGAGTTAGAAAGGCTGCGATCTGCAATACTAAAGGGTAAAGGCTGATTTGGCTGTGATTTACTTTGCGAAGGGACAGGTGCAGGAAAAACTGATTCGATATAAGGTGCATAATCATCAACATTCGGCATCATGACGACAATATCAGCTGGACTTATTTCCGGCTTATTTTGCAAAATATCCAGTATCTGGTCATATAACACTTCAACTTCGCGCATGGGGGTATGACAGGAATGAAACTGGATAG
>JALXAQ010000076.1 GCA_026991885.1 Thiotrichaceae bacterium | reverse complement strand
GTATTCAAATGCCCGTCGCCATGGGTTTAAGCGCGGTAAGCATTATGAAGAAGGTGAATTCCTTTCAGGATTTATAGCGTTACGAAAACTGAACAATGCCAAAAGAGCCGTAAAACATTTTACAAATCTTGCATCACGAGCAAAAAGCCGTACCCAACAAGCGCGCGGGGATTATTGGGCTGCACGGGCTTATTTAGCACTCGGCAACAGAGCAAAAGCTGACCGCCATTTAAAAAGAGCGGCCCGAACCCCTACTCTATTTTATGCTTTATTGGCTCGTGAAGCTTTAGGCAAAGGTCGCTCACCAATCCCAATTAGAGCCACACGATTTGATGATGCTACAAAAAACAAAATTGCCCGAATGGAACTTGTTCGTGCCGTTTCTCTGCTAAAGGCTTCTGGCGGTGATCGAGAATTAGGGTCTTTCATCTGGCCGATTGCTCGGAAAGTAAAAACACGCGCGCAGGCATCTGCTGCGGCTGATGTTTTATACTCTCTTGGTGGCCCTCATTTGGCATTACGGCTGGCAAAAGCTGTTGGTTCGTTTGGTATTGATATTGATAATTGGGCCTATCCAATTCGCGCCTTGCCCCCCATTAAAATTATTCGCGGCCCCGTCGAACGCGCAGTTGTTTATGCGCTTTCACGTCAGGAAAGTGAATTTAATGCGACTGCAAAAAGTTATGTAGGCGCACGCGGTCTTATGCAAATTATGCCAGCAACGGGGCGTTGGTTGGGTAAGAAATACAAACTACGCCACTCCACAGGGCGTTTAACCAGTGAACCAAAATACAATGTTATGATGGGCACCGCCTATTTGAGTGACATTATCAATAAGTTCAATGGCTCATACATTATGACCTTTGCAGGCTATAATGCGGGCCCTGGAAATTCTCTCAAATGGGTTAAGAAATACGGCGACCCGCGCAACAACCCAAATCGTGCGATTGATTGGATTGAATCAATTCCTCTTACTGAAACGAGAAAATATGTTCAAAAAGTTATGCAAAATGTGCATATTTATCGTTCCCGACTCAATCCACGGGCAATGACGGGTATTAGCGTTGATTTAGCGCGTGGTTCTCCGCCTTCAGTTTCTGCATCTGGTGTCAAAAAAGCCAATGCAAAATGCGGAAAAGCTCGTTCATTGACCGCTTTAATACAAGGTTGCAATTAATGCCCACTACCGATTTATTTCGTGAACACTATTTTACTAGCAATGATGGTTTGAAACTATATGCCCGTGACTACGGTCCTGTTGAAGGTGGAAAAACACCAGTTTTATGTCTCGCTGGTCTTACCCGCAACAGCAAGGACTTTCATAAACTAGCTACTCGTTTGAGTGCCGATCGCCGGGTTATTTGCCCTGATTATCGCGGGCGTGGGTTGTCGCAGTATGCTGATGACTGGAAAACCTATGAGCCAGATGTTGAAATGGCTGATGCGATTAAATTACTTGATGAACTAGGCATTGATAAAGTGGTCGTAGTCGGTACATCACGCGGTGGTTTGATTTCAATGTTGACCTCGATTGTTCACAAAGACCGCCTTAAAGGTGTTGTGCTTAATGATATTGGGCCAAAAATTGATGATGAGGGATTGATTAAGATTGCTGAATCAATCGGCACAAGATCGAAAATTGATAGCTGGGAGAGTTTGGCTTCGGGTATGAAGGACTATTATGTCGGCTTTTCAGGTCTCAGTGATGATGACTGGATGGATTTTGCTCACTGTACCTATCGCGAAATTGATGGTGAAATCACCCCCGATTATGACTTTAATCTGACAAAAACCTTTCCCACTGTTGAGTTGGTCAAGGCCGGAAAAATTCCGGAAGTATGGGATATGTTCAAAGGACTTGAAGGCCTTCCTGTTGGCGTTATTCGTGGCGCAAACTCTGACCTTTTAAGCAATGAAACTGTTGAGAAAATGGCAGAACAGCACAAAGGTTTGATAACCGCCCTCGTTCCAAACCGCGCTCATGTACCATTTTTGGATGAAGCTGAATCTATTGAAGCGGTTGATGGCGTTCTAAAAATAGCCGACGCATAGATCGTTTCGTTTAAGCTTAGACATTAAAAAAGGCAGCGTGAAAGCTGCCTTTTTATTTTTGCCTAGTACCAGTTCAATCA
>JALXAQ010000075.1 GCA_026991885.1 Thiotrichaceae bacterium | reverse complement strand
AAGCGAATAACTTTGAAGAGCCCGATGCGGTAGTCCCGCACGTCGGGATTCTGTGAGGGGGCGGTTCGGGTAACTGGCCGTTCTACCTTAATGTCCCACGCACCAATAATTATTAATTATTGTGGTGCCGATTTAAGACGGAGCGTAGGACGACTTACCTCAATATCCTTGAAGAAATTAAAAAATGTCACAAAAAAAAATCATTAACATAATCGGTATTGGAGCGCGTACCACAATAAGTGCGACAGCGCCTTTAACCGCATCAGCAGTACGCGCCGGCATCAACTGTTTTGCCGAACACCCCTATATGATAGATAAAGTAGGTGAGCCAATGATTGTGGCAATGGATAATGAACTTTCGGAAGAATTGCTAGGTATTGAACGCTTCTTGCAGCTTGCCACCCACGCCGCTCAAGAAGCCCTCACGCCTTTAAACCCATCAAACCAATCAATACCTAACATAACCTTAATCATTGGATTACCCGCCAAACGCTTTGGATTACCCGCTCATTTAGCCACCGAAATAGCACAACAATTACCCAACAAAATAGCTGGAAAATGGACTTTTGAGCAAATAAAAACCATAGCTGGTGGACATGCCTCCGCCTTATTAGCCATAGAACAAGCCATACAAATTATTCAGCAAAACCCAGCCCAATTATGTTTAATTGGAGGCGTGGACTCTTACCTACAACCAGAAACCTTAGAATGGCTAGATTACAATGAACATTTACACTCCACGGCCAACCGATATGGATTTATCCCCGGAGAAGCCGCCGGATTTTGTTTACTAGCCTCTCAACAAACCGTGCATCAACTATCACTAAAACCCCTAGCCCAAATTTTAGCCGTTGCCTCAACACAAGAAAAAAATTGTATAAATACCGACACCGTTTGTATTGGAGAAGGATTAAGCGCAGCATTTACCAACGTATTTCAAACCCTAAAACCAACCAATCGCCAAATTGAACAAATCTATTGTGACCTAAATGGAGAACGTTATCGCGCAGATGAATATGGCTTTAGCGTCCTCAGAACTCGTGAATTTTTTATAGAACCCGGCAAATTTATAGCACCAGCAGATTGTTGGGGAGACGTAGGAGCTGCAACGGGCGCATTATTAATCAACTTAATCACCACCGCCGCTAAAGGTTACGCTCAAGGAGAATTATCCCTATTATGGACTAGCTCCGAAAGCGGAGAACGGAGTGCGGCATTGCTACAGGCAGCACCACTTATTAAAGAATAACACCATAGCTATGTCACCTAATCCTACTCTTAACAATATTATTAGTCAACACGCTGAAGAAGCCGCTTTTCTCTGGCATCAGCGCGATGCCGCTGTTCATCAACCCCATTATGACCTTGAAGATTTAGCAGAATTAGATGAACGTATCGAAGCGCACCTAGACGGCTTACGCCTTGCTGGCGATGCCGGTTGGGAAATTGCCCAACAAGCACTCTTTTGGCAAGAACAGGGAGAAATCTTTACAGCCGCCGTACTCGCCTTTGAAAGTCACCAAACCGAGCGAATTGAAGCCGTTTTAGAACTCGGCATGACTCAACCTGAACTCGTTCGCGGCATTATTTCCGCACTCGGTTGGATTAAGTTTGATAAAATTGCTCACCCCGTTAACCAATTTTTAAAAGCCACCGATGCCGAACAACGTAGCCTGGGTATTGCCGCTTATGCCATCCATCGCGTTAATCCCGGTCAGCATTTAGACCATGCCATTGCCGATGAAAACCTCAACCTACGGACTCGCGCCCTCCGTGCCGCTGGAGAACTAGGACGACAAGACTTACTCCCAAAAATACGGCAACAATACCAAGCCGATGATGAAGCCACCCGTTTTTGGGCAGCGTGGTCAGCGACATTACTAGGTGAGCGACAAGAGGCATTGGAAAACCTCAAAGCCTTTTCACCCTCACCCTTCCAAGCCCATGCTTTGCCCATTTTGCTGCGTAGCATGGATGCCACCGATTGGCTAAGGACAATAGCTAAAACACCTGAATTGCTACGGTTATTAATCATAGGAACTGGTATCATCGGCGAACCCAGCCAAATTCCTTGGCTAATCCAACAAATGGAAAAACCAGAAATGGCAAGGATAGCTGGAGAAAGCTTCACCTTTATCACTGGCGCGGCACTGGATGATGAAGACTTAGCCGACAACGAGCCAGAAGGATTTGAAGCCGGACCCACGGAAAATCCCGAAGACGAAGACATCGACCTTGATCCTGATGAAAACTTGCTATGGCCTAACCCAGCCCTAGTCCAAGCATGGTGGAATAAACACCAAACACAATATCACCACAACATCCGCTACTTAGTAGGCAAACCCATCACCACCGAACACTGCCAACAAGTTCTAGCCACCGGACTGCAACGTCAACGTATTGCTGCCGCCTTAGAATTAGCCCTGATGCAACCTGATGCGCCCTTATTTGAAATCAGAGCACCCGGGTGGCGGCAAGCGTAGGGTGCGTCCCACGCACCCTTAATTATTAAACCTAAAAATGGCAATTAAGAATTGAAAGTTTTTTTCTCAAAGAAATTTATAAAATAAACTTATATACTAAGTGGTTATTTGTTCTTAAAAGTAAAAAAAATTAGTTTTATCGTTCGATTTCGCTGCAATGAAGGCTAATTAGAACTATTAATCTAAAAAATGGACGCAATTATCCCTTATTCCTCTTGGGAACAAAAAAAAATTAAGCCAGTTGAATTAGCTCAAGCGAAATTTAAAGCGGAAATTGAGTCTTCAATCTCCAGCCAACGTTCTTTAAAAACATAATCTTCTGAAAGAGTTAGCAGCAATTGACGCCCTCGACTAATCAACTTGGCGGGGACCATTATAAGCCAAGCTCTAATAGTGTTTGGTTCTTCATGAAAACGGGTTTCGGTATTCAGCCACATCATCCAAACCATCAAGTTATAAGCCAGAATGGAGGTTTGAAAAAGAGCGGAGTTTGCCCAAAAATCTTGAGTCCTTATTGTTCCAGAAGCCATATGATTCTTGCACCATTCTATCCAATTTTCGCTGGTAGAACGTTTTCCATAACATTTATGGATTTTCCAAGGGCTGAGCTTCAAATTGGTGACATAGCAAAAGAATTCGTACTGTGGCAAAGGAAAAAGGGTAGGCATAGTTGTTACATCGACAACTTTCCTAATCGCAACAAATCGACGTCCTTTTTTCCAACGAACACATTTATAAAGGAATTCTGTACTCTCAATTCCATTTTTACCTTTGACTTTTTTCCATTTTTGTTGCATTAACAGGCTAGCAAGATTCTTCATCTTGACTTTGATGAGATACTCACTCTTTTTTTCTTCTAAAACCTCGAGCAAAGCACCATTAAAAAAACCACTATCAGCCCTCGGCAAACACCTTCCATACCCGTTTAGGAAGACGAGAAAAACATTCTTTGAGAAACTCAGGTGCTCCATTACCCGTATAGGCGGAGCCAGTACGAAACCAATTATGGAGACACTCTCTGGTTTCAGCGACAAAACAGAGCAAAGGATGATAACTGTTTTGCCCTTTCTTTTTCGGATTAAAACCCTTAGCGGCACCTTCTTGTGAACCGTGTACTCCGATAACTGTTGAGTCGAAGTCTAATGTCACACGTCCAAACCATTTCTTTGACCAAACTTTTTCCCGAGCTGAGCTATTTGTTCGGCTTTATGTAATTCATTGCAATGTTTATGGTTAAATAATTCAAAAAGTCGTCCAAACGTCCTATTATCAGGGAATTTTTCCCAGCTAAAAAGTTTACGAATCACTGAATCGGTGCGTAAAATCTCTAAATGACTGATATGTTTTATTCCAGCAAGCACACCCATCATTAACATCATGATGACATTAGCTACTTTATAGTCAGCAGTTGGACCTCGTTCTATCGAGATCACTTTTTTCAAAGTTTTAGGGAGTTGCAATTTCTCAGCAAATTTAGCTTCGCTGACTTCGTCTGCCAAGATGAACAAGTCCGGCGTTTCCAGTTAAATTTTTGGCGGTAAATTTTACCTGAAATTTTTTCATCTTTTTGGTGTTCTCTGATAGCTCAATAACGAGCATCATTCTATAACATTTTCAGTCATATAGCAAGTTTTCAACTTTTTTAATTGCCTTTTTTAAGTTTAATATTCACTTGGTTCAGAAATTAACCATCATAAATCGTCTATTGAACGTGTAAACCGCCACCAACATCATGAACGAAAGCAACAATAACCCACCCGCAAGCCAATGCGCTTGGACATACTCTAAGTTTTCGACATGATCATAGATAGCAATCGAAAGCACTTGGGTTCTACCCGGGATATTGCCACCGATCATTAATACCACCCCGAACTCACCGACTGTGTGGGCAAAGCCGAGCACGGTGGCGGTTAAAAAGCCGGGGCGTGCGAGTGGTATAATGACGGAAAAAAAAGTATCCAACGGTGATGCCCTCAACGTAGCCGCCGCCTCTAAAAACGGCTGACTAATGGCAGTAAAGGCATCCTGCAACGGTTGAACCACAAACGGTAATGAATACAAGACGGAACCGATGACTAAGCCGGTAAAAGTAAAGGCCAAAGGTTTTCCGCCCAAAGCGATTGAGAGACTACCCACCGGTCCATGCGGTCCCAGTGCAATGAGCAAATAAAAACCCAGTACTGTCGGTGGCAAAACCAGCGGCAAAGCAACGACTGCCTCCACAAAAGGCTTGCCACGCCAACGAGTACGTGCCAACCACCAAGCCAGCGGCGTACCAACCAGCAAAAGGATCACCGTTGTTAGAGACGCAAGTTTGAGAGTAATCCACAATGCGCTCAGATCAGCCTCATGCAACATCTTAACCTCTCCTCACGGCACTTCGTAACCAAAACTTTGGATGAGTGCCTTAGCTTCGTCACTCCGCACAAATTCCATAAATGCTTTAGCGACTCCGTTATGGGAAAGCAACACAGCTTGTTGCTTGATAGGCTGGTATAGCTTGGCTGGCACTTCCCAATAGGAACCGCTGATTGCTATGCCCGGCTGCTTGATTTGCGAAAGGGCGACAAAACCTAACTCAGCATTGCCACTGATGACGAACTGATAGGTTTGGCCAATATTCTCGCCGCGCACCATTTGAAATCGCAAAGTATCCCAGAGCCCTAATTTTTCCAAGACTTGTTTAGCGGCGGAGCCGTATGGTGCCAACTTAGGATTAGCAATGGCGAGGTAGCGATACGCCCGTTTTTTGAGTACCGCACTGCTAGCCTCTCGTTTGGGACTAAAAAGAACGATTTTGCCCTGTGCATAAGTAAAGCGGCTGTCGGGCAATGCGACACCTTCTTGTTCGAGCAATGCAGGGCGACGTGTGTCCGCCGAAAAAAAAGCATCGAATGGCGCACCATTCATAATTTGAGCGTAGAATTTGCCCGTCGCACCGAAAACTAAGACGATTTTATCACCACTTTGCTCTTGAAATCGTTTTGCAACCGCCTTTATGGCACTCGTCGCGTTCGAGGCGACGGCGATACGCGCTTCTCCGGCTATAAGCGATCGCGATCCAAAAAAAACACTCAGCAACACGAGCGTTAGCATAAACCTAATCATGAGATGAATTCTCCTATTTTTTTCAAATAAAATACTGGGTTTCCTACTGTTACTTATAAATAAATGATCGCCCCAATACCAAGAAAAAGGATAAGTGGATAAAATATCCTGCCAAAGTGGTTGATGTGTTTGAGTCGAAGTTTGTTCTCTTCACTTTCTTCTTCCTCCGCTCTGAGGTGATAAACAATGGCGTTCACAACCAAAATGGTGGGCGACAATAAGGCAGTTACCCACCCGACAGGGCTTGAATCTCAATTTGACGACGGCAATATTTTAGCAAATTTTTCAGGTGTTACTGTTGTGACAATTTGTTTTCCCCGTTCCAACATTTCTTTATCCAAACTAATGAGTTGTGTGGAATAAAGCGTGGCTACAGTAACATAAATCGCATCGGCACCACGCAGATGACATTCAATAGCAATTTCAGCAGCGCGAGTTGCTACAGATTGCGTCAATGAAATGAGTTGTATACGGGGAAAGTTCGACACCATTTGCATAGCGTTTAATGCTAATTGCTGATCCTGTGTTGGACGTATAATAGCCGCCGCACATTCAGGAAGTACTAATGTAGGACAGATAACCTCGATCATATTTTGCCGAATTTTTTGGAGGCATTCCGAACTTTCGGTATATGCAGGCTCGCTTGGATGTAATGCTGCTATGAAAACGCTGGCATCTATAGTCACACTCATCATCGCCGCATTTCCCCTAACAGTTCAACAGCACTCTTTTCGCTTATCCACGCTTTATCTATTTGCTGTGCTAATTCGCACCATTGATGTTGCCAAACGCTAGCGTCGTGTTTGAATGTAGTGACTTGATTCATCAAAGGATATTGATTTAACAAGGGTTCAATTTCTAACCAATCAGCATAATCAATTTGCACCGCAATAGGTTGCATAGCTTCATTAGTGACAATTTTTTTTGCAAGACTGTGCATTATCATTTCCTCTTAATCCTCTTCAATCTCAACCCGCCGATTTTTCGCCCAAGCTGCTGGATTATTACGAACTAGCGGTTTATCCTGTCCAAATCCTTCCGTTTTCAAGCGGTAATGTGCAACACCGCGTGAACTCAATTCCGTCTCTTGCTTTCGAGTTGTATTTGGAAATGCTTGGCTATCTTTATAAATAAATGATCGCCCCAATACCCATAAAAAGAATAGCTGGATAAAATATCCTGCCAAACTGGTTAATCTGTCTGAGTCGAAGTTTATTCTCTTCACTCTCTTCTTCCTCCGCTATGAGGTGATAAACAATGGCGATCACAATAATAAATACCGCCATTGAATATATCAAATAGAAAAAATACTCTATCAAAATAATATAATCAATATTCGGCAAATCAGAAGAGAGTTTTAAATGAAAAAGTGATCCTGCCAATATCATATTGACACCTAAAGCCAATTTTTGTGCAAAGGCTTTCATAAAAAATGTGGAATAACCCAGCATGATCAAAAATAAAACAGGTAGCAAAGTTTTTAAGACAAAAGTAACGACATGCCGTTCAATGCTGATGACTGTATTGAATTGAGAAAATTCTATGCGTTGTTGTTGATTGAAAAGATTGGGCAAACCCAAGGTAGAGTCGTTTTGATGGGCATTTTGAAAAAATAAGACTTTGTTAATATCCCATCCGCCAACTGAAAAAAACTTTTTGGTCTCAGCTTTCTCAAATTTATTGAGATTCATGCCTTGTGCATCGACGACATAGAGCAATTTTTCCCTCGTCAACACTTTATGCCGAAAATAAATAGGCAAAATTTGTTTATCCTGTGGATAGTCGTGAAAATCAAACTCTGCTTTAAATTGCGTTTTTATTCGGTATGCTCTTATCGTTAAATCTTCATCAGGCAAATACTTTTCAATAATGGGTTTTCCCAAAGGTTTTGGCTGAACCATATTGACAAATTCAATGTTATCGTCATCAAAATCGCCTTTGAATCGAAACCAGATAAAGAAATCAGCGGTATAGATAGATTTCATGAAATTAATTTCACTAATTTCATTAAAATCTATACCTGCATAAACCACTCGCGCTAGACTGAGAAATTTGCCATTCACTTCAATAATCTGATTGTCCAACACTTTTTGCAATAAATTCTCTATGTTTTGCACATTGCTCACGGCTTGGAATTGATATAAAGCGACATTGGCTCTACCGTTTTGATAAACGCCTATTGGTATAGATTTAACCGTATCGCCATTTTCATCAAAATAGAGTGAACCCGTCACCCCTTCAACGGCATCTTCCAGCCGAGATAATTGCCATAAATTACTTTTCACCTGTTCACGTTTTTTTTCAAGGCGTTTATCTGGGGCGAGCCTTTTAATGGCATCAAGGGCAAGCATTGCAGCATCATAATACAAAGCAGAAGTTGTCATGGGCTCTTCTTGGTACTTTTTTAAAAAGGCGTGTCTGAAATATTGGGCTCGCTCATTAGCAATATCAAATAAGAAGGGTGAAGTGATATAAGTACCATCGCTATAATAGCCGGGTTGACTACGCTCTTGCGGAGAAAGTTTCAATTTTTCTACAAAATTACTGCTGGAAAGTGCATCAGCTCCAATGAATTGAATACGCTGATCAATGCCTTGGCGCCGCGAAGAAACAATCGCTTCAACGGCTTCGGTTGAATGGGTTGCTAAAAAAACAATACCCTGTTTAGTGGGTGAAGCTTGCTGGGTAGCAATCATTTCTTTAAGGCTTTTTTGAAAGCGCGTTTCATTGTCAAAATGCCAACGATGTTTAATTCTGAGTCCAATCAGTTCCGCCGTTTGCACAAAAGCTTCGGCAAGTGTAGAACCGTAAACATCTTCATCAAAGAGAATATCAACTTCATTGTAGTTAAGCACTTTACGCACATAATGTGCCAATAGCGTCGCTTGATCGCTGTTATTAAAAATAGTGCGAAAATACCAATCGTTTCCCTTGGTGAGTTTATCAGCCGTCGCGGTGCCAGAGATGGCGGGAATGCCATATTTTTGATAAATCGGTGCCGCCGCGAGGGAGGTAGAACTGGTATAGTGTCCAATGACAGCGAGCGCATCAGTTTGGGTTGCAATTTTTAAGGCGATTTTTTTGGCCAGTGCTGGCTTGTTTTGATCATCAAAAACGAGCAATTTAACGGGTGGTTCGCCGCCCTGCTGGTTAATTTGGTCAAGATAGAGCTGAATACCTTGTACCATCGCCTTACCGTTAGCTGTCGTCATGGGTCCTGAAACGGCCACATAAAGTGGCTCTTTTTCTAAAAAGTCACCACTTTTCCATATAAAAAAAAGCGATATGAATAATAGAACGATAATGACAGCAAAAAATATCCAATATTTTGATTTCATAGTTGAACTATTGTGATAATGACCAATGACGAATATGTTGACCACCAAATGCTATATGGTACCAACCTTTTACCCAAGGTTTTACCAAAAACTGGGTATTTGAAAAATAGAGAGGAATAATGGCGACTTCTTGTTCAGTTAGAATTTGCTCGGCACGATGGTAGAGCTTTTTGCGCCCGATTGGGTTAGAAATTTGTTGAGCCCTATCCACCAGCTTGGCAAATTCACGATTTTTCCAACCGATCCAATTAATGCCTTTGTCAGGATGAAAGACTTTATACAGCCATTCATTGGCATCGGGAAGTCCAGCGCACCAGCCCAGACGAAAAATATGCGCTGTGCTGCCTTGCTTGAGACTATCTATGTAAGCCTCAAAGTCAAGAGCACGTATTTCAATGTCGATATTTAAATAATGTTTCAATATCGTTTTAATACCCTTGGCTATTTCATGGTGAAATTTAGATTTATTGTGCATCAACACCAATGGCGGAAAATCCTTGCCTTCTGGATAACCGGCTTGGGCTAACCAGGTTTTTGCCGAAGTGGGATCAAAAGACATACCGACATTTGATTCGACGGCACCAAAAACGGGGGGGCGGGTAAATGTCTTGGCAGGTAAATGTTCTCCCTTGATAACAATATCAATCAGCGTTTTTTTATCAATGGCGGCGGCAATCGCTTTACGAACTAAAAGCTTATCCATAGGCGGCTTTTGGAGATTAAATCCGTACCATTCGGTGCAAAACTCTGGACTAATCTGTTTTTCTTTACGCAAAACGGGATCAGACTTAATACGAGACATTTCGGACTGTGGCAATTGGTGATAGACTTGTCCACCGATGATATCCAGTTCATTTTTCTGATACATGGCTAAAGCTAAGGAACTGTCAGGAACAATATAATAATGCACTTCAGGTATTTTAACTTGTTCCGCTTCATAATAATCTGGATTCTTTTTTAAAATCAATTGATTATTTTGTTGCCATTCTGTCAAACGATATGCGCCGTTGGTTTGAATGTATGCGAGTTTAGCCCAGTTTTCGCCATGTTGTTCAACGACTTTGCGTGGCAGGGGGCGATAAGTCCAAAAGCTCACTAAAGCTGGAAAATAGCCCGCTGCTTGTTCCAGCGTAAATTCAACCGTATAATCGTCAATGGCACGAACACCCAACTGTGAGGGTTCTTTTAAACCTTGATGGATTGCCTTGGCATTTTTGAGGAGATAAAGGGTAAAGGCGTATAGTGAATCGGTTTCTTTGGCAACATTGCGCCGAATAGCCCAAACAATATCATGCGCTGTCACCGGCTCACCATGAGTCCACTTGACATCTTGGCGAAGTTTAAAGGTATAAACTGTGCCCTTTTGACTGACTTGCCATTCTGTGGCTAATTCTGGGACAACTTCATACGTTTTTGGATCAAAATCGGTCAAACCAAGAAACAATTGCTCAACAACTTCAATTTCAGTCTCTTGATAAATCAAGCCCGGATCAAGAGTTGTTATATTGTTGCTCAAAGGCAGGCGCAAATAATCAACGGCTTGAGTCTCTGTCAGCGTTTGTTTTTCTTGTTCTTTATTTTTCTGTTCACAGCCTACCACAAAGGTGATTAATAGTATCCAAGTGAAATATTTATACATTTTTTTTCAGTTAACATGCCCTTTAACAAATAAATAGGTGTTATCTTGATTGACACCCAAAACTCCTAACTCTTGAGCAATTGAATTGATATTAATATCAGGATTAATCTTTTTGAGTATCTCTAATTGCTGATTACTGATACTCCTCTAGCGGTTTTTTTATCACGGGAACTTTCACCTCAATCTCTATTCGCCGATTACTTATCAAAGCCGCCATTGAGCTACCTTGTACAAGAGGTTGTTTATAGCTATGAGACTCTATTGTAAAGCGTTCTTTTGAAAACCCCCGCTGTGCTAAGGCAGTAGCGACAGCAACAGCGCGATCATGCGATAATTGCCAATTACGTCTATCGCTCTCAGCCTGACTGACAGAAAAAAATGGCTTTTTATCAGCGTGCCCATGTATATAAATGATAGCAGGCGATTGTGGCAAGGCAGCCGCAATTTCATCAAGTTGGCGTTTTGTCTCAGCTCGCAAAGTGGTTTTATTTGTACCAAAAAAAAGATTAACAAAGGTGTGTATTGGTGCTACGACATCACGCAGTCCACATTCAGAAAGCATTTTATTGAGGGCTGAAAGACGCGCTGGCGTATATAATACCAATAAACTCTCTTGATCGATAATTTCATCTTTTTTGGTAAAGGCATAACGCTTATTTTTCAATAGTGCTATCACTTGTGCTTTAGAATCTTTAATCGTTTGGCAAGCGTGTAAATGCGCTTCTAGGCTGAGGGGAAACCGCTTTTGTTTATAATAAGTCTCTCCCAATCCATGGTAAGCCTCAGCAAAATCGGGGCGCAATTTGAGTGCTTGTTTATAGTGATAAACCGCTTGAGAATATTTGCCTTGCTTTTTTAGGATAGAGGCTAAGGTATTATGAACTTGGGGACGATTGGGACAAAGTTGCAACGATTTGTTAAATAAAAGCTTTTGTTGTGCAACATCACCGCCTTGACCATGTAAATAGTAGGCATAAAAAAGTAAGTCTGTGGCAGAGTCACAATTTGCCATGACTGTCTGGGATAGTATGAGTAAGCTGCCCAATAAAAAACGAAAGTTTGACATGATTATCTCCGTAAGTGTCCAAAGCTAAAGCTTTGGACTCCAAGTACTGGTTGCTGCACTTAGGAGTCCAAGATTTATCTTGGACAAAAAATTTCCTATTTTTCCCACCCCAACTCTTTAATATCTTTAATAAAAGGAATCGCGCCAAATCGACCATTCAGGTAGCCATCGACGATATTCAAATTATCAAGTTCCGCGTTAGCCAAAGAATAAACCAGAGATTCACCAGCCTGGTTTTTTTCTATAAACCAAATTTCATCTTTTCTGAACAAATTCTTGATGTCTAATAAATTCACCTCATGCGTTGAGGCGATTAACTGGCTTGTACCCTCTTTAAACAAATCATGGTTGAGCATCAACTCAAATAGTTTCCTAATGAGTAAGGGATGTAGGCTTCTTTCAATTTCATCTATAATAAATATCTTGTCTTTAGACAAGCCTATCAGCATAGGGATGAAATCCATGAGGCGTTGTGTTCCCTCAGATTCCTCTGAAATTTCAAAGCTGATTTCATTGCCAAGCTCATCTTTTCTGATCGTGGTCAACTTTGAAGCTTTTAAGCCGCCAGACTCCTTTTCTTCAATCAGATAGTTATGTGAAGAGACGGAGACAAATTGCATACTGTTTTGTCCATAAGGAAATTCGGCCCGGATTTCCTCTTTCATGGATGCCGGAATGTCGCTCGTCTTTTCAAAATCAATCTCTTCAACCCGAAGTTTGTGGATGCCAAAATCAAAAAATTCTATAACACTGTTAAAGAATTCTATGTTGGATTTGGCCAAAGACGTGAGCGCCTGATGTTTGGACGTCGTAAAAACAATGATCAGTTGCTCAGCAAACCATTGATAAAGAAAGTGAAACTGTTGCAGATTGCGTTCCTTACAATTGGTGAGAAAGAGCAAATTACTTCTGGTACCACGGGCTTCATAGCCTATTCTTTGTTTTTCCTCTTCGGGAATCTTCCGAAGTTCGGGATGGTCAAAATTAAAAGAAATCGAATTTCCCACCCTTTCAAAAAGAGGCTCTTCAATTTGATGACCCATTTCAAATAACCATTCTTCATAAACATGGTTTTTATCAATGGAAAAACCATAAGCATATTGTCGCCCCTGACAACGAAATTCAAACTCAAATCGGGAGGGCTTGTGGTAACAAGCAGTCTCCAATTTAAAGTGGTTGATGTTGATACTTCTATTTTTGGCAACACCATTCACAATATAATTTCTGGCAAAAGACATTGCCTTAATCAAATTAGACTTACCTGAGGCATTGGCACCATAAAGAATTGAGGTTCTCAATAAGTCAATGTCATCTTGAGATTGTGCCTTGACAACATGATGACTATGATCGGTCTCTTCAGACGCAATCATGTTAAAATCAACGAGTTCATTGAAAGACAAAAAGTTTTCGACAGTGAATCTAATTAACATGATTTTTAATTTTTTTTAAATTTGGAGTCCAAAGCTAAAGCTTTGGACTGCTGATAAAATAACAAATGGCTCTGCTCTGGAGTGCAAGGCGTACCTTGCACACATTTCACACCCTCTTTAGATGCAAATCGGACATTTCAAGCCGTTTTTCAAAGCCGGTGGGAACGCTTGACGACAGTCTCATTAATTTATCCATGGCAATGTTTTAAGTCATCTCACCATTTTCCATTTATAATGCCTTCAACGGTGATTTCAATGGGCGCCTGCCCCGCTAAATCATGCCAGAGCAAATTGGCGATTTAAACATTAAACCGAAAGTGCATCACATCCGCCTCTTGCACGATATAATCTTTACCCTCTAAGCGCCATTTACCCGCCTCTTTTGCGCCTTGTTCTCCATTGCAAGTGACAAAATCATCATAAGCAACGACTTCTGCCCGAATAAAGCCTTTTTCAAAATCTGTGTGAATGACTGCGGCGGCTTTTGGGGCGGTGGCACCGACGCGCACTGTCCATGCACGGACTTCTTTGGGTCCGGCTGTAAAAAAGCTTTGTAATCCTAATAGGCTATAGCCGGCATGAATAACGCGATTTAAGCCCGGTTCATTGAGACCCATTTCATCCAAAAATTCTTGTCTTTCTTCAGCATCTAAGCTCACCAATTCGGCCTCCGTTGCAGCGCACACGGCAACCACTTGTGCCCCTTCACCCGCCGCTTGTGTACGCACTTGCTCAAGATAGGGATTATTTTCAAAGCCATCTTCGGCAACGTTGGCAATATATAACGTCGGTTTAACCGTCAATAGATGTAAATCGCGCAATAAAATTTTTTCCTCATCATTGAATGCGCGGAGAGGCTGCATATTGTTTAAATGGGCCTGAACTTTTTCAAATAATTGTTTTTGTGCCAACGCCTCTTTTTGGCCACTTCTAATATTTTTAGTCGCTCGTTGTAAGGCACGCTCTACCGTATCTAAGTCTGCCAAAGCTAATTCTGTATTAATGATTTCAATATCGCGCAGCGGATCGATTTTGCCAGCCACATGCGTGACATCGTCATCATCAAAACAGCGCACAACATGAGCAATGGCTTGAGTTTCACGGATGTTAGCTAAAAATTTATTGCCTAAGCCTTCACCTTTAGACGCGCCCGCCACTAAGCCAGCAATGTCCACAAATTCCATCGTGGTGGGGATGATTTTTTTGGGCTTGACGATATTGGCTAATACGTCTAAACGGGGATCGGGCATGGGGACAATACCCACATTGGGGTCAATCGTACAAAATGGATAATTTTCTGCTTGTATCTCGGCATTAGTCAGTGCATTAAATAAGGTAGATTTCCCTACGTTGGGTAGGCCAACAATTCCGCATTTGAATCCCATGATTTTTACCTTTAATAAAAAAAATCTCTGTACAGGACAAAAAAATTTTAAGAGGGCAACCATAAAGGATTGCCCCTACAGGATATGACGGTTTGTTTCCTCGGCAAAAGTTTTCGCGCTGCGCGCGAAAACTTTTGCCGAGGAAGGCAATCCCTTGTGGTTGCCCAATTTAAAAATTTTTTGTCCTGTACAAAAAATAAAAAAAAGCCCCTTGATTATCAATCAAGGAGCCCTTGTTTGGCTTAATCTTAATCAAGCCAGTTTATATAGCACATCACGTTAAGTTTGTCTATTCCTATCCCCCAAAGAGGTCAACAAAACTGTCTCCATACACGTTAGCAAATTCCTTTTCAAGTGTTTGCTCACTATAGCTCGCAATCACCTCGGGTTTGACATATTGGGGTTTTTCGCCTTCTGTTTTGGCGTTTTGCTGAGTCATTTTTTACTCTCCTTTATTAATAAATATAGAACACAAAGAACATCAGATAACAATTCATGAAAACTTTTTGCTAGCTAGGAGTCCAAGATTTATCTTGGACGTCCAAAATTTTAACGATGCTCGAAAGATATTTTGCCGATATAGCCTCCTGTTATGAGATCGAGGTAAACCTCGTAAAGTTCACTTCTGTGGGAACCCTCTCCTTGATAATTAGGGTTAAATACAAGACGCCAAACAGGGAGAAAAGTTGTATCAGAACCCTGCGGATTGATCTTAGATTCTTTAACATACCAAAGCCCAGCATCAAGAATTTCATATTTCCCCTTAATCCCAAGGTCTCTTATAATATCGTTCCGCGATATTGTTAAAGCCTCTAACAGTTCTTTGCTATTCCCAGTGCCTGGTAAATTACCCGTATTTTGGTGGTACAGAAGACTCGCAGCGCCGTATTGATCCCCAAAAATCGACACTCTAATATGATCTCCCAAGATAGGCAGGGCACCATTGAAGAGATCAAACTGAACAATATACCCATTAACCTTTGTTCTATCACCCTTAGACTTCCGAACACTCACCTCTTTCAATTTGAGCTGGGGTACCAGTTCTGGAAAATATTGCCTAATTAAATCCTCTGCCAGACTAATGGCACCCTGCTCGGAGAGAGTGGACTCAGCATCGAATAAAAGCTCTCCTTCAAACACTGTACGCCCATCTTGCTTCCTTGAAACTTTCTGCGCGAAAGGCAAGCGACTTTTAGTCCTAACCGGGTACATTTTTTGCTGAATGGCTAAATTTTTCTGACTGGGTAAAAGCGGAGGAAAATCTACTCGCACAATACCATTTCCATTATCAAAGCTATCCTTTACTCCCTCCTCACAACTGCCGACTTGATCACAGATCACCGTTTTTGTATCAAGAAAACTATAGCTGATGCCGCTTGAAGCCCGTGAACGAGATTGCGTTTGAATATCTTGCGTGAATTCCTTCAATTTATCACCACCATTAGCTGAGTGATGTATCACCGCCCAAGGTTCTGGGGTGGGGTTATCTAACTCCATCGCAGCGGCATAAGCATCTTTGATAGTATAGCCCTGACGCATACGCTCCCAAAATCCTTGATAAACGTCTTGGAGATCATCAGAAATGGTGGCTTCTGCACCCAATACCCCGTGTAATCCCCTTGGATTTCCATTCATTGCAGACAACCATGCGTCTTTTCCGCCACCCCATTGATTCAAGGTGCTACAGGCAGCCAGCACTAACCATTCAGCATCCAAGTTCAAGTCGCTGCTATTAGAAATGTGGGTCGCAGGATTCAGAATCACATTTGAGGCATCATCCCAAAGAGCACCATCGGCATTTCCGTGACTGCTCACATGCATGATATCGGCTTCACCATCACCAGGCTGATCCGAACCCACATTTTTGATGAAGGTACGCATGGGTTCTCCCGCTCCAACACTGGGAAAGTCCGTGTCGCCCGCATCGAAAAATTTTGTGTTGGTCAATGCCTCTGTTCTAACAATGGCGCGATCTCCAGTCGGGCTTCCATAAAAAATATGTATGCCATTAGAAGAAAATTCTGCCCTGTCCACCATCACATCAAAACAGCTTTTATTTGAAGGTTTAAAGCTTAGTATTTCTTCATCGACCACCTTGATCTTCTTTTGAGCACCTTGAGAAGATTCACTCGATAAAAATAGCAGATCACCTGAATTTCGGAAGACATCGGTATTAACACCCGTTTCTGTCAAGGTCAAAGGAATACCTGTTGGATCAGTTTCTGAGAACACATGGATAGCATCCGATATAGTTTCCTGCTGGCTCGGATTTTTTCCAAGCCCTGTCACTTGAACATAAATAGGATCATCTGAAGCGAATAAAAAGCGTGGTGATCTCGGATTGCCGCCAGAAGCAGGCCAGTCCGTCAGTGGCTGGGTAAAGTTGGCATCGCGGAAAACTTCCACTTTCACAACATGCAGATCCTCGCTATCACTACCAATATTTTCCCCAATCTGGGCCTCCGCCGTGATAGTTTTTACACCCGTAGTCGCACTTGCCGTGGTAATATAGAAAGGACTCTTTGTGGTACAAGTATGCGGCGGGAGCGTAAAGTCCATTGTCCCCGGACTAATGATAATATCTGAGGGACCAGACAGAGAGATTGAACCGCTATGCGATTCATTTTCCCGATTACAGATATTTACCTTTGCTGTATAAGTCTCTAAACTACCCAGACATCGACTGCTATTGGCGAAAGGCTCAGCTTTGCCACGCAGTTTGTTCCCTTTATGACTCAATACAAGCTTGATAGTGTCTTTTGTTTTGATACGACGTGGAGAAACGTCATTAAAGGACAAGCTATAAGGACCTATTCCACCCGCGAAAACGGAACTTATCCAAACAAAATACTGCCCTGTGTCAGGTAATACAAAATCCTCTATGAGTGCATCCTGCCCCCCCGCTGAATCATCATCCTCCCTCAAAACATTGCCCGCACTATCCAGAATTCTTAAGTAACTATCAAATTCGGATGACTTCAATCCTATGCTAACATGCTCATCCATTGCACCTTGAAATGTATAAACATCTAGGTACTGTCCGGTGCTCAGTTGAAAATCGGCAGTCTCCAATTTTTCAGAAACCGTCCCAGAGAGTGCTTTGGCTTGAGTTGGTTGATGTGTGGTTTCGAGGATTAACGAATATGCGCCCTTCTCCAGGGGAAGGCTAGAACTGGCAGCAATGAAATAGTTGCCTGAAGTAGAGGGAAAAAAGATAATTTTATTGCCATTAACAGTGATGACCTTTCCTTGATGATCTAACAACCATAAGTAGGTATTAAACTGTTCTGAACGCATAACGATAGAAATCGCCTGTCCAGGTTCAGCCTCAAATTGATAGGCGTTAAAGTATTGCCCGGTACTCCATTGGGCACTGCTATCAGTCAAATTTCCACTGACTTGGTCACCTATAAAAATTTCTTCAAGAGGACCACCCGAATAATTCACCCAAGGCGCCTGATTCAAGCTTAAAGTATAAGCCCCAAACTCTCCGGCAGAACCGACAGCGGGAAAATAAATGCCGGTTTCAGGTAGAGAAAAGCGACTGATCATTGCGCCCATACCATCGCCGCTATCGTCATCAAAGGCGATGAATTGACCTTGACTATTGACGAGCCACAAAATAGGATCAAACGCAAAAGAGCTCAGATTAATAAATATCTCTTGGCCTTTAACCCCCTCAAAACTGTAAACTTCAAACAATTTACCGTTGTAGGGAAAATCCCCTTCATCAAGGGTGCTAGGAATGGTTTCGCCAATGGCTGTTTGGGTCAAGAAATCAGCACTGGCTTTGGGAAATACACATAACAGGCTGATTCCCAGCATAAAGCCTATCAAACGAGCTGGCAATATGTCTCGACGCGCCAGCAATTTTGAAATGTTGTTCAAAAGCATAGCTATTTCCTATCAAGTAAAATCAATAAAATAATAGCAATATCAATAAATTATATAAAAATATTATGCAAATTTATGATATGATGCTACTCACACTATAAGACTTGTGTGGTGAAAATGGCACAACACGTAGTTTCTAATACAAAAAATATACTCTCGCCTACTATACTATGTTTTTCAAAAAATTGAAAATATTTTAATAATTAATTAATAGATTCAATCTATTATAACTATTTCTTCGTATTTTTTATAACTTGAAGAAACAGTTATAACTAATTGATTAATAAAATTTAAATAAAGGAATTTGTTATATGACTAATCCCCTACTCAATATGCAAGGACTCCCCCCTTTTTCTCAAATTCAACCAGAACACATTGTTCCTGCTATTGAACAGGTTTTAAATGACAATCGTACTCAGATTGCCCAGTTAATTGACACGCCAGCCCCCTATACTTGGGAAAATTTTATCCAGCCACTCAATGAATTGAATGATCGTTTAAATCGAATTTGGTCACCCATTGGACATTTGCATGGAGTGGCAGATTCTGAAGATTTGCGGACAGCTTATAATGCCTGTTTGCCAATGCTATCCGCTTATCGCAGCGAATTCGGACAAAATAAGGCACTTTATGCCGCCTATCAAGCAATCGCTGAGAGTGCTCAGTTAGAGCCTGCACAACAACAAGTCATCACAAACGAACTCCGTGATTTTCATCTAGCAGGTATAGATTTACCTTGTGAAAAACAGGCGCGTTATAAGGAAATTCAACAAAGGCTCTCTCAACTCGGTAGCCAATTTTCTGAAAATGTACTTGATGCCAGCCATGCTTGGAAAAAACATATCACAGATGAAAGCCTGTTAGCGGGATTACCAGACTCGGTACGTGCCTTGGCAAAACAAAATGCTGAACAGGACAATTTAGAGGGTTGGCTATTCACCCTTGATTTTCCCTGCTATCAGCCAGTACTGAGTTATGCCGATAAGCGCGAATTACGCCATGAAATGTATGTGGCTTTTATGACTCGCGCCTCTGATCAAGGTCCTCATGAATGGGATAATAGTGGCATCATGCAAGAAATCATGGCGTTACGACATGAGCTTGCGACGTTGCTAGGTTTTGCTAATTATGCCGAATATTCTTTAAGTACTAAAATGGCAGAAACACCACAACAGGTTTTGGATTTTCTCAGCGATTTAGCGCAACGCTCTAAACCGGTGGCAGTAAAAGAATTGACAGAATTACAAGCCTTTGTCAAAGAACATTATGGCATAGAAACTTTGGAAATGTGGGATATACCCTATTACTCAGAGAAATTGCGCCAGCATCGTTATGAAATTTCTCAAGAAATGCTGCGCCCCTATTTTTCTTTGCCTAAAGTGTTAGAGGGATTATTTAGTATCGTGCAACGCTTATATGGTTTATCCATCCAAGCGCATAAGGGAGTGGACACTTGGCATTCCGATGTACAATTTTTTAATATTTATGATGAATCTGGGGAATTGCGGGGACAATTTTATCTTGATAGTTTTGCCCGAAAAGGTAAACGGGGGGGCGCATGGATGGATGAATGTATTATCCGTCATCGCACAGGCAGCGGCTTACAAATTCCCGTTGCTTATTTGGTTTGCAATTTTACGCCGCCAGTTGGCGATAAACCGTCTTTGCTCACTCATCAAGAAGTGACTACGCTATTTCACGAATTTGGGCATGGTTTACACCACATGCTCACTCAAGTGGATTATGCGCCTGTTGCCGGGATTAATGGTGTCGCCTGGGATGCGGTGGAATTGCCCAGTCAATTTATGGAAAATTGGGCTTGGGAACGTGAAGCCTTAGATTTATTTGCCACCCATTATGAAACGGGGGCGCCGTTGCCGGATGATTTATTTAAAAAAATGCGAGCAGCGAAAAATTTTCAAGCTGGCTTGTTTATGCTACGACAGTTGGAATTGGCGCTATTTGATTTTCGCTTGCACAGCGAAGGCACGCCTGATATTCAAGCTTTGTTGGATGATGTGCGTCAACAAGTCGCGGTGCTGATGCCGCCAGATTTTGTCCGCTTTCAACACAGTTTTTCGCATATTTTTGCGGGTGGTTATGCCGCCGGTTATTATAGTTATAAATGGGCAGAAGTGTTATCTGCGGATGCGTTTTCTAAATTTGAGGAAAAGGGTATTTTTGATCGGGCGACGGGGCGACAGTTTTTGCAGTCTATTTTGGAGAAGGGGGGCTCAAAAGAGGCGATGGATTTGTTTGTGGAATTTCGGGGGCGGGCACCTTCTATTGAGGCGTTGTTAAGGCATAGGGGGATCGCGGCTTAGTTGTAAGACAAGCGTGAGTACAACTAATGTAAGACAACGAATAAAAACCAACCGGCTCAAGCGATAATGGTTTTATTCGTTGTCTGGAATGAACTGTACTCAGCGGCTCAATCATTGATTGTACACTATCCCATCCTCACAGCTTCTATTTTCTTGGCCATTCTTGGACACCTATCAAAGATAGGTGAAAGTCTCCATGATAATTCACTCTCTGTTGATAACTTAAAAAGTTGCAACTAGAGTTCTGGATGGGCTGTCTCATCCGAGCGGTCACTTGTTGGAAAGCAACTTAATGGGGGATGCTTGTCAGAAGTCCATAGACTCAAGGCCTAATAAAACGCACACCAAGATTAACCTAATCTTGAGGTGAATTTGCAACCTGGGATTTGCAGAGCGCCTCATATCCATGACACCGTCATGGTGTCACCCATAAGATGACAGCGAGCATTTTATTTGATAAACTTTTAAAAGTCAAGTGTTAAAATCGTCAGCTCTAAAACTTAACTAAAATAAGTCACTTTGATTAGGTTCTCGTTCCGAAATTGAGTTCTAGCATAAGACCTACTTTGTTTGCAAATTCGTGTGGACGAGATTTTTTGGACATTGTGTCCAATATAGGATAACAAAGTCCAAGTTTCAATTAGCCGTTTTACAACACCTAAACCTTCAACTGTGATAAAGTACTCAAGATCATTTTAACCACATTTAATTTACAGCAATGCAGACAAATAAAAAATTATTACTAACACTACTCATATTAGCCTTTTCATCAAATATTTACGCCACCAATGGCTATTGGTCACACGGCTATGGCGCTAAAGCCAAATCAATAGCCGGTGCCTGTGTCGCAATGGCATTTGGCACCATGTGTGCCGCCAGTAATCCTGGCTCAATGGTGCACATCGGCGACCGCATGGATTACGGCTTAGCCTTGTTTGCACCTAAGCGGAGCTTTACCGCCAATGACGACGCCTCACCGATTGGACCACCAAACGGTCCCACTTCTATACCTGTAGGGACTTATGAAAGTAACAACGACTTATTTCTCATTCCTCATTTAGGCTACAACCGTATGTTGGACAATGACACTTCCATCGCCATTACCATTGGTGGTAACGGAGGAATGAATACAGAGTATGATAGTGCCGTTTTTAGAAATTTTAGCAATCCGATGGATCCCAGCACACAAGCTAGCTCACCAACAGGGATAGATTTCATGCAAATGTTTGTTGGACTCACTTACTCAAAAAAAATCAACCAACAACATTCCATTGGCATCACCCCCATTTTTGCCTTTCAAACACTTGAAACGCAAGGCTTAGAACCTTTCAAACCCTTTTCACTTCATCCTGATAGTGTTACCAACAATGGACATGATCGCTCAATTGGCGGCGGGGTGCGTGTGGGTTGGCTGGGACAAATCACCGATCAGCTCACCTTAGGTGCCTCTTATCAAACTAAAATGTGGATGAGCAAGTTTGACGATTATAAAGGGCTGTTCGCTGAGCAAGGTGATTTTGATGTGCCCGCTAATTATGACCTTGGATTTGCTTTTAAAGCGACACCAAGCTTGACTTTCGCCTTTGATTATCAACGCATTGAATACGGTGACGTTAAAGCCTTGTCTAACACCTCCGATCTGGCTTTTATGCCGGGACAAACTTTATTGGGCACAGAGGATGGACTTGGTTTTGGCTGGGAAGATCTAGACATTTTTAAATTTGGGCTACAGTGGGAATATAGCCCTGATCTCACCCTCCGTATTGGTTATAGTCGAGCCAATAAAACCTTTCAGACTAAACAAGCATTGTTTAACCTCCTTGCGCCGGCTGTCATCAGAACGCACTACGCCTTTGGCTTTAGCACTCCCATTACTGAAGCCATTGAAATGAGCCTCGCTTTCATGTATGCCCCTAACGAAAAGCTATATGGCACCAATGTCAACACGGGACCACAGACTGGATTCATAGAAATGGATCAGTATGAAATTATGTTGAGTTGGGGAACCCGATTTTAGATGAGATGTGCAACTTTTTATCGTGAAAGTTGTAAAATACAAAAAAAATCCTATTTCTTTAAGAAATAGGATTTTTCACCTCGCCATATTTTCACACTTACCATGCAACAAACCACTCTTTTTGATATTGAATTAATCCGTCGCTATGACAAAGCAGGACCACGTTATACCTCTTATCCGACGGCTGTACAATTTGACAGCCATTTTGATGAAAGCGTATATCGTGAATATGCCCTAAACAGTAACGCTGCCCCCTTAAAACCCTTATCCTTATATGTGCATATTCCGTTTTGTGACACAGTCTGCTTTTACTGCGCCTGTAATAAAGTGGTTACTAAAAACCGTAGCCTTGCCGTGCCCTATTTAGCGCATCTGCACCAAGAAATCGCCATGCAAGCGGCCCTATTTAACCGTGAACGCCCCGTCACACAATTACACTGGGGCGGCGGCACGCCGACCTTTTTAAGTCATGCACAAATGCGCGACTTAATGCAGGGCATAAAAAATTATTTTCAATTGGATGACAGCGGCGAATATTCCATCGAAATTGATCCCCGTGAAACGCAATCGGATACCATTGCAGTCCTGCGCGAAATCGGTTTTAATCGCATGAGTTTAGGCGTACAAGATTTTGAACCCCAAGTACAAAAAGCCGTCAATCGTATCCAATCAGAAGAACAAACCTTTACCGTGTTAGAAGCAGCACGCCGCGAGGGTTTTAAATCCATTAGCATTGATCTCATCTATGGCTTACCCCATCAAAGTGCCGATTCATTTTCTAAAACCTTGGATAAAATCTTGACCGTCAAACCAGAGCGTTTATCCATCTTCAACTACGCCCACTTGCCCACCTTATTTAAGCCACAACGACGCATTGAAGTCGCTGATTTACCCAGCCCTTCTGAAAAATTACGCATTTTACAAAACACCATCAATCGGCTCATCAATGCCGGTTATATCTATATTGGCATGGATCACTTTGCGCTCCCCGATGACGAATTAGCCATCGCTCAACGTAACGGTAGCCTATATCGCAACTTTCAAGGCTACTCGACTCATGCCGATTGCGACTTAATCGGGCTAGGCATCACCTCCATCGGTAAAGTGGGTGACAGCTATAGCCAAAATCTTAAAACGCTAGATGAATACTATGCCCAAATTGACAGTGGACAACTTCCCGTTTTTCGCGGCATCGCCTTAAATGCCGACGATAAGTTACGTCGAGCCATCATTACTCAACTGATTTGTCATTTTAGTTTGGACATTCCCAGCATAGAGCAAGAATACAATATTGATTTTAAACAATATTTTTCAGAAGAATGGCGTGATTTAGAGACCCTGCAAGAGGATGGATTATTAATCCGTGGTGAGCAGCGGATTGAGATTTTGCCAGCCGGCAGATTATTGGTGCGTAATATTTGTATGACCTTTGACGCTTATTTACGTCAAAACAAGGAACAACGATTTTCTAAGGTGATTTAATAAACACGAGGTAGAGCGTCGAGGCCATTAAGCGAGTCCCACGCACATTTTTGAGGTCGATGTAGATTAATGGTGCGTGGTGATATGGTGCGTAGGACATTAAGGTAGAACGGCCAGTTACCCGAACCGCCCCCTCACAGAATCCCGACGTGCGGGACTACCGCATCGGGCTCTTCAAAGTTATTCGCTTTCGCACGCGGCACGTTTTAAA
>JALXAQ010000074.1 GCA_026991885.1 Thiotrichaceae bacterium | reverse complement strand
TCGCCCCTACAGCCCCATAAACCGTGGGATTTTGTTTCCGAGGCGAAAGTTTTCGCGCGCAGCGCGAAAACTTTTGCCTCGGAAGGCATACCTGCGTGTTTGCCCGATACGATATGGCAGTGGGTCCAAACCCCCCGTCGGTTTGTCGCCACGATATGGCATTGGGGCAAATGACATCATTTCGATCATAAGCGCTTATTGAGTTCTGCCTTGATTTCTGCCTGCTTTTGTGGCGAACCAGCTATCAAAACAGCAATTTTACCAATCAGCACGGTACCCCAATTCACGATGATAACGCCGCTTTTGGTTTCATTATCAAACTCAATGCCAGCGAGATTGAGCGAAGCCAGGCTTCTATGTGCCGTCTCAAGAAATTCACAATTCCAGTGTTTCAGGCCCAACTTACGGGCAATCAAGGTCGGATAGGATGAGCCATTGAATCGAGGATTGCACTCGATAGGCACATATCTAAGCGTGTCTCCATCATCCTCCACCCCAACATCAAAGGCAAAAACGCCTTGCATTCCCTTGTCGTACATCCATTGAGCCATCGGCTCAACCGACTCCCAAGGCTCGTGGTTGGCCGGAAAACGGTTGCCAGCATGAACAAAACCATTTAAAAGTTGTTCGGTTGTGGCCAAATGTTGCAAACCTTTATGGGTCACTTCATACTGAAGATTGAGAAAAATACTCGTCTTCACTTCCTCTTGGACCTGCAAAGGCACATCGTTCTCAAATTGGCTCAATGCCCACAAAAAAGCCTTTTTGTCTTCGCAGCGGTAAATCCCAATACCAGCCGCAGAATTTGAGGCTTTCAAATAACAGGGAAATTGAAAGGCATCGACTCCACGTAGCGCAGACGAGTTATCCTTAAAACAGGAAGTCTTGGGAATATCTAACCCAAGTGCCTTAGCCAAGCGTATAAAACGGTTCTTGGCTCTCGTGCTCTTAACCGCTTTTGAATTTAAATCAAAAAAGAAGCTGGAGAGTTTGTGCTCAGGATATTTCTTAAAGAGCGTTGGCGAAACATCCCAAATAACCTTGCGCGTATGTTGCAAACCGCTTCTGGCATAGTGATTGACGATGTGCCCCCATTCAGATTGCAATTGTGGATGTAGCTGAATCAGATCATCCTGTTCTGTCAATCCTAAGGCACGCCCAGAATAAAGATGATTTCCAGCCAATTTTTCTGAGCTACATTCCTTAATGCAGTGGCAAAAGATCATTTTTTCATTTTTCATCATGATTTTCTCCAAGCTTAATTGACTGGACTGAGACGCATGAGAGATGTTGACACCATCCCATCTAAGATGTAAACTCCTATTTGCTCTACGGTTGCGTGTCAGCCAGTAACTATAAACACTCAATAAAAACCCTAATTTTTATTGAGTGTTGATTTAAGTGATGGTTTTAGACAATCTGCCCTATCTGAGGTTCACTAGCCTACACAAACAAAAACAACATGGATCACACATAACAAGAAATTTTTTTCATATTTTTTAAATATGAATAAAAATCAATCCTCTAAAAAAATTAGGTTCTCTGGATAACATGAAATAAACATGGAGATAACATGGAAAAAACTTTTGCAGAGTTATTGGATGACTCTATGAAATATCATCAAATAACCAATAAGTCTCTCGCTAAAGAAATAAATGTTGCACCAATTACAATTAGTCGCTGGAGAAAAGGCGAGGAAATAGATGACAAAATTCAAATTCCAAGTAAACGTGAATACTTATTGGCTTGTATTAAACCTTTGCGTTTCGCGCAAAATGATCAGAATGGCTTAGATGACTGTAACTGTTTTTTCAAAGCGGCGAGACACGCACCCCTTACTATTGAAGAACAAAAAAAATATTTTCCACGCTTGACAATTGAGCCACCACAAGCATCTACAAATCCACAACAAGACTTGGGCGAAATGCCTGATGTCTCCACTTTCTATGGACGCACCCAAGAGTTAGAAAACTTAAAACAATGGATTATCGTTGACAAAAAACGCATCGTTACCATTTGGGGAATGGACAGCATTGGTAAAAGTCTCTTGGCATCAAAATTGCTAACACAAATTTCTGATGATTTTGAGTATTGTATTTGGAAAAGTCTCCGCGAAGCGCCACTCGTCGAAAAGATTTTGGCAGACATCATTAAATTCTTGTCTCCTTCACAGACAATCGAATTACCTCTTACAATAAAGCGACTAATTCACCTCTTAAATGAATCACGTTGTTTATTAGTACTGGATAATGTCGAAACGATTTTGCAAGACGGTACCTCCCCCGGACAATATCAAGAAAAACACAAAGGATATGGTCAGCTAATTGAACAAATCGGAGAATCTCAACATCAAAGTTGTTTGCTACTCACCAGCCAGCAAAAACTCAGAGGTATTTTAAACCATTCTCAATTTCTAGAACTCAAAGGATTAAAATTATTAGAGGCACAAAAATTTTTTAGAGATTTATTGGCTTCTGACACCGACAAAGAAAAAATCATTCAACATTATGAGGGTAATCCCTCAGCATTAAAAATCGTTATGGCTGGTATCCAAAATACCTATTCGGGGAATATTTCGGCATTCATGGAAGATTTAGCCAATGGGCAATTTATTTTTAATGATATCCGTGATCTTTTAAAGCGTCAGTTCAGAAAAATATCAGCGCCAGAAAGGAAAGTTATATACTGGTTAACGATTAACCGAGATGCCGTCTCTAAAAATCAATTATGTGATGATATGGGAGAGGTTTCACCGTCATTAAAAGACAAGATTGGCAATGTTTTGGAGGATTTGGAACGACGCTCACTGATTGAAAAAGTTAAAGAGAAATTCACGCTCCAAAACGATGTGATGCAGTACGCCATTGAAGAATTCATTGTACAAATTATTGAGGAGATTAAGACAGGACAAATTTCACTCTTTAACACGCATACGCTGCTCAAAGCCGATTCAAAAGATGATATTCGGGAGGCGCAACATCGTCTCATACTCGTTCCTGTTAAGGAGAGATTGATCGCAAACTTGGGAAAAACAGCCCTTGAAACTCAGCTCATGCAAATAATAACAATTCTGCGTTCTGAAAAGAAACCAGGATATGCGGCTGGTAATATTTTGAATTTATTGTGTGAAATCGGGAGTGATTTAACTGCTTATGACTTCTCTCACCTCACCATTTGGCAAGCCTATCTCCCAAAAGTGAATTTATCAAAAGTCAACTTTGCACACAGTCAGTTCGCTAAATCCGTTTTTACTCAAAGTTTTGGACAAATTTTATCACTCGCATCCCGTGGCAAAATTTTAGCCGCCGGTGATCGGAAAGGATATATTCATTTATGGTCAGATGCCTCTACTATTCCTGATAGTTATCAAGCTCATGACAGTTGTATCAGTTCTCTTGCCTTTAGTCCAGAAGGACAAATACTGGCCAGTGGCTCTGATGATCATAAAGTGAAAATATGGGAAGTGATTGAGGCCTCTGAATCCATCGAATTGAAATGCCTCAACATTTTGGAAGGACACCAACATTCTGTCTTATCAATCGCCTTTTCTCAACAGGGAGATAAACTCCTCAGTGGCGGTCATCTAGGTAAAGTAAAGCTCTGGGATGTTTATAAGGGTCAACAAATCAAAAGTTGGAATGCACATGATAATCGAATCTGGTCAATTGCCTTTAGCTCGGATACCTTTGCCACTGGGGGTAAGGACAATAGCTTGAAAATATGGAAAATTGATGAAGATGAACCGATTGAAAGTGTCTCATTTGCCAGCGAAGTGCGAGTCCTGGCTTTCACGCCTGATGGTAAACAACTTGCGATTGCTTGTATTGATGGTAGCCTGAGACTCAGACATTTAGATAATCTGAAAGAAGATTTGTGGCAAACCACACATTCAGGCTCAGTATTGGCAATTGCCTTCAGTTCTGATGGAAAAAGCATGGCCACTAGCACGATTGATAAAACGGTGAAATTATGGCAGATTGATGGAATGCAAGAGATTTTTACTCTAAAAGAACATCAAGACAGAGTCAAATCCTTGGCTTTTATTCGTCGTCCAGACAATTATTATAGGCTAGCGAGTGGCAGTGATGATCAAAGCGTGAAAATATGGGATATTAGTGAAGGAAAGTGCATCAAAACATTACAAGGCTATGCCAATAGGATATGGTCAATCGCTTTCAGTCCTCAAGTGGATTCTCAAATTCTCGCCAGCGGTTATGATGACAATATTGTGAGACTATGGGACCTCAGTGAAGAGCGAAAAAAATTGGAAGGACACAAAGATAGAGTGTATTCTGTCGTTTTCAGTCCTGATGGCACTCAACTCATCACAGGGAGTCGGGATAAAACGGTCAGAATCTGGAATATTCCAGAAGCTAATATTCAGGCGGCTAAACATTTCAAACTTTTAAAGGCAAATGATGAAGTGTTTACAGTTGCCATTAGTCCAAATGGGCAATATATAGCGGCGGGCAACCAAGACGGTTCTATTCAGATATGGGATATTTTTAATGACTTTAAAAACCACCACTCATTGGCAGGAAATCAGGGGGGAGTACAGACAGTGGCTTTTAGTCCAGATAATCGAACTTTAGCCATTGGTACTAGGGAGGGGATTGTCACTTTATGGAATATTGAGAATGCTCAATCACTTTACAATTTAAAGGCGTATCAAAATAGGATACGCTCAGTTCATTTTAGTTCAGATGGGCAATACCTTTTTGTGAGTGTCAATGGAGAGGAAAGTGTGACAAGATGGAAACTTGACAATGGAAAATATTCCCATGAGCAATGTTTGAAAAAAGTGGGAACTCATATTCGCTCAGTGGCACTGAGTCCTGATAATGAAACCATCGCTTGTGGCGGTGAAAATTCGGTGAAAATTTTCTCAAATATTTATGATGATGAGAAAGAACCCATTGAGGTGCTCAAGCATAATAGTATTGTACGTTCAGTGGCTTTTAGTCCTGATGGTCAGCGTTTAGCAAGTGGCAGCGAAAATGGGACGATTAAGCTTTTGCATATCGAAACAGATCAGGAGCAAACACTCAAAGTTCACAAACCTTACAAAGATATGAATATCATTGGTATCACGGGTTTAACAGAAGATGAAAAAGCTTCCTTGAAAATTTTGGGTGCCGTGGAAAAAGAGGAAAATTATGAATAACGCAATCACAGATTGGATTAGACCAGAAATACAACAACTTTCCGCTTATCACGTCCCCGAGCCAGGGGAAGCCATCAAACTCGATGCCATGGAAAATCCTTATCAATGGGACCTGATTGAAGAATGGTTGCAGACTTTGCAAACCGCAGCCCTCAATCGTTATCCTGATCCGGCAGCGCGTCAAGTCAAACAGCAATTACGCGCCGTTATGCAGATTCCAGACACAAAGGAAGTCATTCTTGGCAATGGCTCTGACGAATTAATACAAATGTTGGCATTAACCTTAAATGGGAAAGGGCGGATATTATTGGCACCCGAGCCCAGTTTTGTCATGTATCGCCTAATCGCGCAAATCGTTGGAATGCAATATGTTGGGGTGCCCTTAAATCCTAACAATTTTAGTTTGGATAGAGTCGCTATGCTGGACGCGATTAAAACGCATCAACCAGCCCTCGTGTTTTTAGCCTATCCCAATAATCCCACCGGAAATCTCTTTGCCCTTGAAGACATCGAAGCGATCATAGAAACCAGTCCGGGTGTTGTCGTCATTGATGAAGCTTACGCACCGTTTACTGATAAAAGTTTTATGTCGCGCGAATATTCCAATTTGCTCGTGATGCGTACAGTCTCTAAATTGGGGCTGGCGGGCTTACGCTTGGGCTTATTGGCAGGACCACAGGACTGGTTAGAACAGATAGAGAAAACGCGCTTACCTTATAATATCAATGTGTTATCTCAAATAAGTGCTGTTTTTGCTTTGCAACATTATGAAGTGTTAGAAAAACAAACGCTGCAAATCAGGGCGGATAGGGCGGATTTATTTGAACAGCTCAAGGCTATCAAAGGGGTGCAAGTTTGGCCAAGTCAAACGAATTTTATACTGTTTCGCGTGGCAGAGGCGCAAACGGTGTTTAATGAATTGAAAAAGCAAGGGATTTTAATTAAATGTTTACACGGAAGTCATCCTTTTTTAGAGAACTGCTTACGGGTGACGGTGGGTACGCCTGAAGAAAATAGGGCGTTTTTACAAGCGTTGAGAGAAATCAATCAAGTCAAATCATCAAAATAAGACCTGGCAGGTTTCGGTTTAACCTGCCAGGTCTTGTTTTCAAATAAAATTATACTCTAGGCACCTCTATCTTAGATAACACCGCCTTCAACACCATATCCACATCATGCCCCTCAATTTCCAATTCCGGTGCTAAAGCAATACGATGACGCAAGGTAGCCAACGCGATATTTTTGACATCATCAGGCGTCACAAAATCGCGTTCTGCTAAAAGAGCGGCAGCACGCGCGGCACGAATCAGTGCCAGACTACCACGCGGTCCTGCTCCAAAACTAATCCCTGGCCAAGTGCGCGTACTCCGTACAATTTTGACCACATAATCATAGACGTGCTCATCAATTTGTAAATTCGCCGCGATATGTTGCAATGTAATCACATTTTCGGGTTGAATCACACTGTTCACCGCACTGACATCTAAAGCATCGCCCACTTTGCTCGATGTGATTTGTTTCACTAAACGGGTTTCTTCTTCTGCCGTGGGATAGTCAATGCGTATTTTTAGTAAAAACCGATCCAATTGTGCTTCCGGCAAAGGATAGGTCCCTTCTTGTTCAATCGGATTTTGAGTCGCCAGCGTCATAAACGGCGGAGATACCGTAAATCCTTTACCTTCAATCGTCACTTGTTGTTCTTGCATGACTTCTAATAAAGCCGCTTGCGTTTTAGCAGGGGCGCGGTTGATTTCGTCAGCTAATAACAAGTGCGTGAAAACAGGACCTTGGCGAATATGAAAAGCTTCTGTTTTCATATCATACATCGCATGTCCAATGACATCACTAGGCATTAAATCGGGCGTAAATTGGATGCGCGTGAAACAGCCATCAAAGGTTTTCGCCAAAGCTTGCACTAATAAGGTTTTACCTAAACCGGGGACCCCTTCAATCAATACATGTCCTGCCGCTAACAGCGCAATGAGCACTTGCTCAATCACTTCTTGTTGACCAACAACAGCGTAACTGACTTCGCTGCGAATCTCTTGGATAATCTCGATGGCACGCCTGAGTTGTTCATGAGTAGGCGATGCTGTCATAGTTTTTTCCCTATTTGTGTGATAATTTGGATGGCTCGGGTAAAAGCGAATGCTGCTTTGTTGCCATGCAAGGCTTTTTCTATTTCGTCCGCTGGCCATTCACATAATTGTGCTAAGTGCTGACTTAATTCAAGCTGAGACAAGGCTAGCCAATCTGGATGTACTGATTCTAAACGTTTTAGCAAAGCTTGTCTGGCACTATCCAATAATACCTGAGCTTGATTATGTCGCCATAAAAAATGGCCACTGGCTTCTATATGTTCAAGTAAGCGACGACGGGCGCGTGGTGGATCGGGTAACACACTTCCAAAGCGGCGGCTGGCTGACCATAACCAAAAGAGTAATAATATTGTCGCACTGATAATCACTGTCCACATATTTTTCCATAACAACAGCCATAATGAAGGGACATTCGGCGGTATTTCTTCCATTTGACTATTTTCAGGCGGCATTTCTTCCATTTGACTATGCAATAGCCATACATGTGCCGCTTGGCGTTCTAAATGCACCAACTCCCAAAAAAATTGGGCATGATCATATTCGCCGATTTTATCATTTTCAATAAAGGCGAGATCGCTTAATACCGTGATCAAACCTGTACCATAGTAATAGATTAGCAAATGCGAACCATATTCGTCGCTGATTTCCAGTGCTGGTTCGTAGTCGCTATATTCAAGATAATAATCAGGATTAAAGGCAACTTTTAGGCTGTCTTCTGTAAAAAAAATTTCAGTTGGCGGGGCTTGTGCTATTTCAGCTTCGTTTAAGCCATTTTGATATTGCTTGATATCAAGCACTGTGAACAATTTTTCACTGGCTAAAATCAGGTGCCCTCCCTCTTCAATCCAGTAGATCAATTGTTGAATTTGCTCTTCACTCAGAGCATCCTCATTGAGAAAACGACCATATAATATCAAGGTGTCTTGTGTATCCAATTCGTCGGGTAAGAATTCGACGGATTTGACAGGTGTACCCATGCGCTCTAATAAGCGTTCTGCGGCTAATAGAGGATTGTCACGGGCTTCGCCTTCATAACCGATTTCTACGCTTTCTGATACAATTTTAAAATTATTGTAAAACCAATAACTTATCAATATTAAGACGATGGATAATAGGAGCAGTATGATGCGTTGCATGCCTTTAATTCATTTTTGGATGTCCAAAGTAAACCTGCCATTCCTGACACAGTCGTTGCACTTCAAGTTCATTGGGCAGCCGTCCAGCATAGGCGATATTTTGCCAAACGCGACTCAGCTCAGAAAAATAAATGATTAATTCATTCGTTTCAGTCTTTTTCACCACTCGAAGACATTCACTATCTGTGGCACTGTCATCAATATTCAAGCCATTGCGTGTGTTCAATACCGAAAGTGCGCCACGATAAAGCAAACTGATGGCTGTCCTTGTTTCACCTGATTGCCAGAATGTCCAAGCCTGTTGAGAAATATTGGGCCTGATCATCTGTGCCTTTTTAACTTCTTTATCCAATAAACGCGGATGAGCGGTCTTGTCAGCCAATTGCTCCAACCAAGGCGAGACATAGATAATGACTCGTATGAGTCCAACAGCGAGCAGTATCCAAAGTAATAGTTCAAAAACTTGTGCGAGCCCGATGTTAGCTCTTGGTGTGAGCGTTTCCTGAGTGCCCTCTTTGAGAGAGAATTCACCAATATATTTCAAACGATATTCTTCGCGCGTATTTTTAAATTCTGGCTGCGATAGAATATCAGCGATATACTGTTTTGCCATTTTGGGATCAACAGTTGCTAAGACTGTAGAACTGATGCTGAGATAAACTATTAAGAGTGAAATATAAATTTTCATTTTTCATTTGGAATGAGCGGCAATACGGCGAAAGGCTAAATAAATATCCCAAGCTTCAAGGTGGGTGCGGCGGTTGAGATAGAGGGCAAACCCCCCTGCTACATACAATGGCTCCACGATGCTTAAAACTAAAAAATGAGAAATCATGCTCAGGATTTCTACCCCCAAACCCTCTAAAGCAAAAAAGTCAGCACTATAACTGAGTGGCATCATAAAATAGACGAACCCAAATAATGATAAAAATATTATCCCCTCAAAATGCAGACACACGATAGTGAGCCAAACGGCGTGCTTACGCGTATTGTTTTTTTGCAGCAAATTGATACGAGCGGCGGTAGCCCCTTTGCCCCCTTCTAATTGCAAAACGGGCAAATTAAATGAACGGGCAAAATCAAAGCGCCCTAAGCTCAGTGCTAACAACAGGCGAGTTTTAAACAAACTGGCTTTTAAAGTTTGCCAAATGCTGGGTTGTTCACCAAATAGCGCCTGACTGAAAAAATGTAAGAGAATACGATCTAAAAAAGGCTTTAGCCACCAAATCATCAAACTTGCCATCCATAATGACTCATAAAAAAAATAAAAAAATAAATGGAGGCTCAGAAAAAGGGGCAGTACGATGGCAAACCATACTTTGTATAAAGGTTTCCACCAGCGCTGTACCATGCTAAAGCCCAAATCAATGGATTCCCAAGGATTGCGGGGGCGGACAACGGCTTCAATCTTATCCAGTTGCACGACGATGCCCTACAAAGTAAGCAATAACAGTGATCCACAAAAAAACGCCTATTGTGTATTTAATCTCAGGCGCAATGGCGGCGTTGGATGACCAAAAGGCTTCGAGAAAGGCAGCTAACAATAACATAATAATGACACCATAAATGAGTTGAATACTGTGAGCCGCCGCCTGACGTAAGGCTTGTAGGCGACTCAATCGCCCGGGCGCAATCAAGGCGAGTCCCAATTTCAAACCGGCTGCCCCAGCCAACACAATTGCGCTCAATTCCAAGGCACTATGTCCAACGACAAATGAATAGAAAGGCACTGTGTAGCCAATGTGTGTGAGATGCCCTGCGACACAACCGATATATAAGCCATTAAATATTAAAAAAAAGAGAGTACCCACGCCAAACAGTATGCCACTTGCAAAGGTTTGAAAACCGATACTAATATTATTTCTAATATAAAAGCCAAACATTAAGAAATCACTTTCAGCATCGCGATTATAATCAACCGCCTTTGGCTGATACATCGCTTCCATTTCAACGACTTGTTCGGCATCCATCAGACTATAAACCAGATCGGGATTGATTTGTACACTCAAAAACATGAGCAGCAATGAACAAAAAAATAATAAGCTGGATAAGCCAACTAAACGCGATTCTTGGCGCACTCGTTGGGGAAAATCGACTCTGATAAAATGGATGATTTTAGCAATCAATCGGGTTTGTGTCTGATAAAGGTGCTGATGTCCGCCTAATACGAGACGATTAAGTCGTTTGACTAAGTGCGGACTATAGTGACGATCCTGCGCCAGTGCTAAGTGTTGACAGACTTGTCGATAGAGTTGTGGAAATTGAGCAAAATTTTTTTGCGACTGCCGCTTATCGAGCTTGTCTAGCCAATCTTCTAAAATCTCCCATTGTTGTTGATGGCTAGATTCAAATGTGCGTTGTTTCATATCCTATTAAACCATTTGCAAGTTGAAAAAGGCTTTTAATACCCGCCTCCCCCGTTTTACCCGTCAATGGGGTGACGATATTTGCTAATTCGATAGCCCGAGCCGGCGGCAATTGTTGTGCTCTGTCCGCAAAATTGATGATGGCTTGTTGCTCTTCTAAGCTTAAAACGATTGGCATTGGCAATGCTGATTCATCCCCCCATGCCTTTTCATTTTTAAAACATGGGATTTCTTCTTGGTACACAACGATGGTGCCGGCGGCAAAATCACCTATCCTCTTAAAATCCTTATTGATGAGCATAGCGATTAATCCCAAACCATAAAAAAAAGGTAGAAAATCGACCACCCGTAACAGGTTGCGTATCATTGAAGCTGACCAATCGACAGGGGTGTATGATTCATGCAATACTTTAATTTTCATGGCATTTTTACCGGGTGTCGCACCCTGTCTATACACTTCAAATAGCACCGGATAAAACCATTCTAGGACAAATATAGACACCAATAAGAGTCCATTTCCCAATCTTTCTAATTTTGTTGATAAAAACAAAAGAACAATATAAAAAAGGATACGAATGCAAAAATCAATAGCCCAAGCCAATGCGCGTACAATGGGACCAGCGACTCGTAGCTCCAATTCAATGCCTTCAGGTGTTTCGACGGGACATGTCGTATCAAGAAGCCTCATTTCTCATTTTTTTTTCTATGATGACAATCGTATCCGCAATCATATCATGCAGACAGCGTCTGGATTTTTGGAAAATAAATAAAACATCAAATAAAGCGATAAAACCACCAACGACCTCAATCGCGCTGAGTAACATCATAGGCAAGTAACGCGCAAAAATAATCCGTAGAAATCCCGCACGCTCGCCATTGACACGCACAATCTTAATGGAAAAAAAGCGTTTTCCAATCGTTTGCCCATTGCGGTACAGCAGAATAAGGTTGATGATGATAATGGGAAGTCCCGCCAATATTATTATTCCAGTTATCTGCTCCTCAGTAGAGTCAAGCATAAATTCTTGCCCAAAAATGAATAGAATGAATAATAATGGAATAATAAAGATAAAATAGTCTGTTAAGTAAGCTAGCAGACGTGTACCGCGCCCGGCCAATTCAAGCTCATTGCTTGTCTCCTCTATCATTGCAGCCGTAGGAGCTTGGTAAGGAGAAAATTCTTCAAGTGGTGTGGAGGTTTGCTTTGTCATCATTGTTTAATAGGCGTCCAAGATAAATCTTGGACGCCTAGTTTATCCTCAATCTATATGTGGTGTACGTGGCCAAGCCGAGATCAAAGCTTTAACCAAAGTGGCTAAGGGAATGGCAAAAAATACGCCCCAAAATCCCCATAACCCGCCAAATACCAAGACCGCGACAATAATGGCTACCGGATGTAAATTCACAGCCTCCGAAAATAACAAAGGCACTAAGACATTACCATCGAGGGCTTGGATCAGAAAATAAGTACCCGCTATCCAAAAAAAATCTGGCCCAATACCCCATTGAAAATAGGCCACAATCAGTACCGGAAATGTCACGACCACGGCACCAATGTAAGGAATAATCACTGACAAGCCAACGAGCACCGCCAACAGCGAGGCATAATTTAAACCAAAATAGGCAAAAGGAAAATAGCTAAAAGTGCCGACCAAAAAAATCTCATACACTTTACCGCGTACATAATTGCCCATTTGTAAATCCATTTCTACCCAAACTTTTTTCGCAGCCGTATGCTCTTGAGGTAAAAAGGCTATCAACCAGTTGAGTATTTTTTCTTTATCCATTAGGAAAAAAAACACTAACAGTGGTACTAAAATCGAATAGACGATTAACGCAATCACAGTAGGGATGGAAGCCAATGAGTAAGATAATAGGGTTTTACCTATGTCTTCCAGCCTTAAGCGTATTGAGCTAATAATACCATTAACTTGTGTATCGGAAATCATCATCGGAAATTTATCCGGTAAACCTTTTAACAACTCATGACCTTTTCCAGCCATAGAAGGTAATTCTGTAATGAGTTCTGTTAATTGGTACGATACCAAAGGTAGCAATATCACAACAATAAATACCAATAAGGTGATAAATGTTGAATAGACAAAAAAAACGGCGATGCCACGCGGAATATGCCACCGTTGAAAATTTTTAATGAGCCCCTCTAGCAAATAGGCAATCACCAAACTCGCTAACACAGGTGCTAGCATTTGGCTCATCGTCATCAAGATGGTGAAGCTTGTGATCAATAAGATTGCTAATAACACCGCCTGTGGATCTGAAAAATAGCGGTGAAACCATTTTTTTATCACATCAATCATGTTGTTTTCTCGTTAATAAATTCTTCGTAATGTCGCAAAAAAACTGTTTCCAGTTCATCAATAACCTCAACACTATCGCGCCCCCGCAAAATATGTTCACTCATGAGGCGAGAAGTTTCATTAAGCATTTTTCCCTTATCAAGCATTGGGTAGCTTTGCGCGAGACGCTTGATCGCTGCAACAACAGATTCGTTGGGCGGGCGTGGCACATCCTTGAGTTGAGGTATCGGTTTCTCAACAAGACGAGATTGTAAAAACTCGGCAAACGCTAATAAAGTTTCTTGCTCGTCTGGTGCTAATTGCTTAAAAATACGTTGTAAACGTTGTGTTGAGCTTGTCATAATCAATCAGTTGTCTGAAAATCACAATGATTTTGTGAAAATTTTAATAATTCTTCTATCGCTCGAACACGAAATTTTTGTTTTTGATGAACAAAGGATAGTGGACGCTCTAATGGCGGATTGAGATTGATGGCTTTGAGTAATCCTAATTGCAAATCTTTTTGAACCGCAGTCTGCGATAAAATCGACACACCCATACCGGCAGCCACCGCACCTTTAATAGCCTCGGGACTACCCAATTCCATGACGATATTCAAATCATCGTGTGACAATCCCGCTCGATTGAAATACTCAGTAATCACTTCACGGGTACCTGAACCTTCCTCGCGAGAAATATAAGAATAAGACACTAATTCTTGTACGCTTACCTCTGAGCGTTTTGCTAACGGATGCCCAGGTGAGACGATAGCGACCAATTGATCTATGCTACATAATGATACGGCTAAACTTTTATTGCCCACAGGCGCTTCTACCACACCCAAGTCTATCTCATTGTTTTCCACCATTGATACAATTTCATCAGTGTTGGACACTTTCAGGCGAATACACACATCAGGATATTTGTTTTTAAAATCACCTAACAAAACCGGTAAGAGATACTCAGCAATTGTGGTACTGGCACCAATCACCAATACGCCACCCATATCACCCGTTATCTCCTTGACGACATTTTCCATTTCGGCGTATTCTTTAAAAATCCTCTCCGCATATTCATAAACTCGCGATCCCACTTCGGTGAGTGTAATACGATTATGGGTGCGATCAAATAAGCGGGTGTTAAAATATTCCTCCAATTGGCGGATTTGAAAAGTCACTGCCGGTTGTGTCATGTGTAAAGCTTCAGCCGCTTTGGTAAAACTGAGTAAACGAGCAACTGTATGAAAAACTTGTAAACGACGATCAGCCATAATTATCTTCTCTTTTATTAATTAAGGACTAAATGTCCGATCATAACACATCCCTAAAGAGGAATTACCCTAATTATAAAGAGGAAATATCCCCCGTCCATAGTGAGCGCGTTTGAAAAATTGAAGTCGCAAAACCTTGCCCTTGTACCCGGATAAGACGCTTAAGCACAAAATCAAACAACAGTGAATTATACTGACGCAATTGTGCCAATACATCAAGTTGTTCAGCAGTAATATACTGTTTTTCATGAAGTAATTTCAAAGAGGTGAGCGGCACGACCCCGGGTAGGGGATAATCAGAGGCGTACAGTAAACGGGGATGCCAATCGCTACGGGTAATGACTGTATCCAAAATGGTGCCAACGCGGTTAATTTGTGTTAGGGCAGAAATATCAGCAAATAATAATCCATTATAACGCTCTTCATCCATGAGACGGGCAAACAGCTCAAAATTGCTGACATGAGCAGCATTTGGGCTTTTATCTGTATCCGGGTTGCTACCCAATGAGCCACAGTGGGCAATAACCACTTTGATCCCCTGATCTAAAGCACGCCGTAAAGCCAATGGATTGCCATAAGTTTGGGTATTGGTCCCGCTCACGGCCTGTTCATCGCCACAATGACACAATAAGGGTATATCCCAAGATGCCATTGCTTTATAAAAACGATCACATAAAGGCGAGGCGGGATTCATACCCATCGCGGGTGGCAACCATTTCACGCCCCGCGCTCCATTATTAAACGCCTCTTCTAAAGCCTCAACACAATCTTTTCGATAGGGATGAATTGAGGCAAGCCATTCAAAGGTATCAGGCGATTGTTTGTGAACTTGCGCTGCGTAGCGGTTGGGGACATAAAAAGCGCTTTTGTCTGGCAAAGGTTGCCCTTGCTCATTATAGCTGTAATCAAATGCCAGCAGGACAAAACGGTGCCCCCAGTGTAAACTTTTTAAACGTGCCACATATCCCTCATCTACTGACATATTTGGCAGCGGACATGAGGCATTGAGAAAAAAACGAAATCGGAGATAATGCCTAATGTTTAATAGACTCAGAGAGCGAGGATTAATCCAAATACCACTATTGGTGTCTCCCAAACCCAGCAAGTGGACATGCCCATCCCAGATTTGGGATGTATCGAGCCCCTCAAACGCTGATAATACGATTTCATGCTTTGCCAATTTATCAGGCAACTGACGACAGTCATTAAAAAAACTATTATTATCTGGCCAATATGCCTTAAAATTGTATGCGGAGAGTCCCCCCAATAAACAAAAAAAATAACGGCGCTGCATATTTTATTTTTATTCTCGTTTTTGCTTAAAATAGTAAGACATTAAAACACACAATGATAAAATAGCATTTTTTTGTAGGAGTTCAAGATAAGATTGACTTCATTTATTAAAAGTTAATGCTTCTACAAATTCTGTCTCATGCCAAGGCTTGGGTAAACAACGGTGAAGATTGGCTTGCTTTTTAGCACGTTCAACTGCCGCGTCATCGGCTTGAGCCGTCAACATGATTTTCACTATTTGGGGATAGTGCTTATGAACCTCAATCAAAAATTCATCGCCTTTTTTCCCCGGCATTAACCAATCAGAAATAATCACCCGAATAGCTTCATTGAATTCTTCAATGAGTTCCATCGCTTCTTCAGCACTTTCGGCAAATTCGTAGCGATAGGTTTTACCAAAGGCTTGTCTCAAGTGCTGCTTAAGACTTTCTAAAATAATTTTTTCGTCATCAACACATAAAATGATGGGCTTAGACATGGGAGGAACCTCTCGTGGCATCATGGATAGGAATAGACACAGTAAATGTTGTTTGACCCGGTTGACTTTCTACGGCAATATTACCTTCATGTTTTTCAAGAATCTTTTTAACAATATCTAAACCCAAGCCGCTCCCTTCACCAGCCCCTTTGGTGGTGAAAAACGGTTCAAAGATTTTTTCTTTAATCTCCTCCGCAATACCCTTGCCACTGTCAGTCATGCTGATAAACGCTTGTTTATTTTGTTGGCTGACTTTAATGGTTAAAGTACCTTTATAGTCCATCGCTTGTAAGGCATTCTGAATCAGATTCGTCCACACCTGATTGAGTTCGTCAGGATAGCACAAAATAGGCGGTAATGGGGCATAGTGTTTTATCACTTCAATATCGTATTTGAGTTTGTTGTGAAAAAGGGTTAATACCGTTTCAATGCCGTCTGTGAGATTAGCCTCGACTTTTTGTCCAAGCTGATCAAAATGGGCAAATTTTTTCAGGGCAAAGACGACCTTAGAGGCACGTTTGCTCGCTGTTTCAATCGTTTTTGAGCTTCTTTGTAAATTAGATAATTTATAAGCGACTTCTAAAAGAATTTCACTATCAGGGGCTTGTAATAAGGATACAAATTCTTCAAGATGGTCATAAATACCCATATCTACTAAAGTATCCGCCACAATATCAGCATCCTCAATATCTTTCAATTGCCTGCTCAATTTCCGTTTCAATTCGCGTTCTTCTTTAGCCGATAACATGCTTTCTTTTGCTAAAGCTCTTTGCAGTAATGCAAAAAATGCCTGTTGTTTTTCTTCAGACAGAGAACGAAAAAATTCAGGTAACTGTGTGATAGTTTTACTCAAGAATTCATTGATCGTCATCACAGAGGAATTAATGGCACTCAGAGGATTATTGATTTCATGAGCAACCCCGGCAATCAGTTGTCCTAAAGCTGCCATTTTTTCAGCTTGAATCAGTTCTTGTTGGGTGTTTCTAAGCTCCTCTAAGGTTTTTTGTAATTCTTGGTTTTGTGCTGCCAATTGTTGTTGCAAGCTGTGCAGTTTTAAATGGGTTTCTACCCGTGCTAGTACGTCCTCCTTTTTAAAAGGTTTAGAAATATAATCCACGCCTCCCAAATTAAAGGCTTTAAGCTTGTCAAAGATTTCATTTAATCCACTGATGAAAATAATAGGAATATCGCGTGTTTTGTCATCCGCTTTTAACTTTTGACAGACTTCATAACCGTCCATTTCTGGCATTTGAATGTCTAGTAAAATCAAATCTGGCAAGGTTGATTGGACAGAGTTTAAAGCCTGTTTGCCATTGCTAGCCGTTTCGACTTTATAACCTTGTTTCTTCAGAATCTGGCTTAAGACAACTAAATAGGTACGTGAATCATCTACAACCAGAATAATGTTTTTTGAATTTTGAATTTCCATAGCTTGTCGTTACAATCCTAGACCTTAAGTTAATGGCTTTGAGGTGCAAGGTACGCCTTGCCACTAATCGGTATATAGCTTTAAATGGCATTTAATCACGGGAGTGGCGGATGCTAATATGGATAAAGCACCGCTTGTCGCCATTGCCGGACAGGCATCGACTACCCGTCTCCACAAGGAAAGTCATCAGGTGTTAAACTTGGTTAACTATAGTACTCAAATTCTCGCGCCAGAGATTATACCAGAAATCGTTGCCAAAGCTTTTAAAGTGGCAGAAGCCGAAAAACCGGAAAACCATATTACACCGTTGAGGTGGGTGTGATAGGCAATGTTGGGGCGGGGATGCGTCAGCTCGTTGAACAGATTGCGCCTAAAAAACAGACTTTTTGGAAAAAATTGCGCGATATAATTGTGGCATAAATGCAACGTTCTGCATAAAACAGGGCATTCCCAATTAAACCTCAAAAGATTTTGTGGGATTTGCGGCAAGCATTAGCTCCCAAAGATATTGTGATTTCAGATGTGGGGGCGCATAAGATGTGGGTGGCTCGCATGTATCGGGCTGAATGTCCGAATACGTGCATCATTTCTAATGTGTGCAATTTGCGGAAAGTTTTGGGGCTAAAGGGTATCGTGTGGAGCGCACCGAGGATTTGCTACCGACTTTGAAACAAGCTATTGATGATAATACGGTTGTGGTGATTGATATTTAGTGCAAGGCGTACTTTGCACTTGGGAGTGCATAAAATGCAAGCGATAAGCATAGAGATTCCAGAAGAAATTTTGGAAAATTACCAGACGATAGAGGCGCTCAGGCAAGCCGTTTATGAAGATATTGTTGCCAACGAATATCAAAAAGGCAATATTTCTATTCGGCAAGGTGCCAAAATGCTGGGTTTAAGTTATGAAGAATTTATGGTCGATTTTTTAGGCGAGCGGAAAATATCTTTTATCAATGGCACCCCTTCAGAACTGGAAGCTGAATTTCAACAAGAAGAGGCTTGGTTAGATGAAGTGTTGGAGAATAAGACATGATCGTTATTTCTAACACAAGCCCCTTAATTGCCTTATCCAGAATTCAGCAGTTGTCTATTATTAAACATCTGTTTAAACAGATATATATTCCTGACTCTGTTTTTCAAGAAGCGGTTTTACAAAGTAATGTCAAGTGCCAGAAGGAAAATATCTTAAAAGCGATTGATGATTTTATCATTGTTGCAAAACCAGAGACCATTTTTTCGTTTAAACGAAAGCTTGATTTTGGAGAAAGAGGTGTTATTAATTTAGCGTTTGATAAACAGGCTGATTTTTTGATTCTTGATGACAAGAAAGCCAGAAATGAAGCCAAAGAACTTGGGTTTAAGGTGTTAAAGACTTCAACACTCCTTAAACGGGCAGAGAAATTAAAATTGATTAGTTCCTATTCGGATGTCACGCGAGAGCTTGAAAAAATAAATATTTATTTGCCGAAATGAGTGGGATATTTTTGAATCTTAGAAACATCTAGTAGTCTGGAGTCCAAGATTTATCTTGGACGAGCAAGGAGAAATCAGAAAATGAACAATTTATTTATCAAAACGCTTTTATTCAGTGTTATTTTGGCCGCGAATCAAGCGGTTTATTCTTTACCTCCTATGCCACCCTCATTGGATGTGTCAATGAGTGGCTTAGATGTCACCGCTTTGTGGACTTCTGCCCCGGGCGCGACGGGATACGAGTTATTTTACGCGCCTTGTCCGAATGTGGAATATATCAACAGCATTGATATGGAAAGTCAAACCGGTTTATCGGTGAGATTGTGGGAGGATGCGGCTTTTTATGTGGCTGTTCAATCCTACAACAGTGAGGGCAACAGTGATTATTCTAATATCGAACACTTTGGTTGTGGTTGTCTTGCACTGCCTCTGGGTCTGATCAATTTAGCCATTGATGAAAAGCCCCACGAAGAACCAATGGAATGGTGGTATTGGACTGGACATCTACAAACTGAAGATGGGCGGTGGTTTGGCTTTGAGCAGGTGGTTTTTCTCATGAAGGTGAACGGGCAGACAATGCAAATTGCTCATCATGCCATTACCGACATTGAAGATGGCAGTTTTCATTATGCAGTGACTCCGCCGCAGCTTGCGGTCCTGCCGGAACTGGATTCAGGTTTTAATTGGGATGTCAACGGCTTAACGGCTAAAGGGGGTGGGGGTAGTGATGTTCTCCACGGTGAAGTGGATAATTATGTGTTGGATTTAAAGTTGGAGACTAAAAAACCCGCTGTGTTCCAACATGGAAATGGGTTTTCCGAGTATAGCTTTGGTGGTTACACTTATTATTATTCCTACGAGAGGATGGCAGCAAAAGGGACGCTTAAGGTGGGAGATGAGGATTTAGCGGTTACGGGGAGTGCTTGGTTTGATCATCAGTGGGGGGATTTGACGAATCTCATCAGTTTGGGATGGGATTGGTTTGCTATTCAGCTTGATGATGATCGGGAAATCATGTTATTTAATGGTAAAGATGTGTTTCTGGGTGGCTCGGATTCTGATGCCAATTGCCAAGTCAGTGATATTGACGCCGATGATGTTGAGATCATTTCATTGGGAGAATGGACGAGTCCCCACACTAATTGTACTTATCCTCAAGGGTGGACTGTTCGCGTCGGGGATTTAAATTTGACGATCACACCTGTGATGGCTGAACAAGAGGTCATCGCGTGGCCAGAAATCTATTGGGAAGGGGCGGCTGTGGTGTCTGGTGATGCGACGGGCAGGGCTTATGTGGAATTAGCTGGTTATTGCGATCAGTAACAAGCTTTTGGTCGGCCAGAATACAAGTGATGATGAAAACCAACAATCTCTATAAAAAATTGGGACAATCTATTGCTGGAGAAGTGCTGGTCGATTTAGCCTCCAGACGACTTTATGCGACTGATGCTTCGATCTATCAAGAAATTCCTAGCGCCGTTGTCCGCCCAAAAGATAAAAATGATTGTATAAAAATTGTAAAATTTGCCCATCAACATCATATTCCGCTCATTCCTAGAGCCGCTGGGACAAGTATTGCTGGTCAATGTGTCGGTAACGGGATGGTTGTCGATGTTTCGCGTTATATGACCGAGATTCTCAGTGAGGTCAAAAACAATACGATCCGCGTACAACCCGGCGTTATTCTTGACGATTTGAATGAGTTTGTCTCTCAAAAAAATCTGATATTTGCTCAGAACATCTCTACCTCTAATCGCTGCATGATGGGGGGTATGATTGGCAATAATGCTTGTGGCTCACATTCTCTCCTTTATGGTACCACCCGCGATCATGTTATCGAAGTGGAAGCTGTATTGTCAGATGGCTCGGTGGCGCGATTTGGGCCATTAGATGATTTAGAAAATAAACTGAAGCAATCTGGCTTAGAGGGTGATATTTATCGTTCAATCTACCATGCTATTGAGGGTAATACTGAAAGCATCAAAAAACATTATCCTCATCCAGAAATTATCCGCCGCAATACCGGTTATGCTTTGGATTATCTTGCTAATCATCAGCCTTGGCATAAATCCGGCAAACCTTTCAATCTAGCCCCTTTTCTATGCGGCTCAGAAGGCACACTGGTTTTGCTGACTGAAGCGACATTACAATTGGTGCCCATACCGAAACAAAAACTTTTAATTTGTGTCCATTTCGTCGATTTAGTGAAATCCATGCGTGCCACCGTGGCAATGCTGCCACATAATCCCGCTGCCATAGAATTAATTGATCATAGAATATTAGAATGCACTAAAGATAATCTGGAGCAACGTCGTAATCGTTTTTGGATTCAGGGCGATCCAGGTGCCGTCTTAGTCATTGAATTGTTTGATGATGAGGTTTCGGTATTGGAACAACGCGCCCAAGTTCTCATAGAAGATTTACAACAACGAGGGCTTGGTTATGCTTATCCAATCATCAGAGATGAGCAAATGAGCAAGGTTTGGGCACTACGCAAGGCAGGGCTTGGGCTGTTGATGGGCATACGCAGTGAAAAAAAGGCCGTTGCTGTTATTGAAGATACCGCAGTCGCAGTGGCCTCACTGCCCGCTTATGTGAGTAAAATCCAACAAATTATGGCAAACCACAAGACGCCGTTTATTTGTTATGGACATGCCTCAGTGGGTTTATTGCATTTGCGGCCTGAATTGGATCTCAGGCAGGATAAAAAAACGTTTTTGAGTATTGCCGATCAAGTAGCCGATTTGGTGGCTGAATTTAAGGGCTCATTATCGGGTGAACATGGTGATGGTCGAGTACGTGGTCCTTATATTAAAAAAATGCTGGGTGATGAGGTTTATCAATTGCTGATTCAAATCAAACAAACTTTTGATCCGAAGAATATTTTCAATCCGAATAAAATTATTACGGATCGGGCTATCGATCAAGATTTGCGATTTTATGCAGCAAAAACGATAATCAAGACCCAATTTAATTGGGAAAAAGACCTTGGATTGAGAGCCGCTACCGAAAAATGTAATGGAGCAGCGACTTGTCGAAAAAGTACTGGGACTATGTGCCCGTCGTACATGGCAACCAAGGAAGAATTTTATTCGACACGAGGGCGGGCTAATCTGCTGAGACAGGCACTCAATTCGCAAGAATTTGCCAGCGAAGATCTGAAACAAACGTTGGATTTGTGCCTGTCTTGCAAAGGCTGTCAATCAGAATGTCCCGCTAATGTAGATATGGCGCGATTTAAAGCAGAATTTTTGTATCACTACCATAGCAAAAAAGGGATTGGACTCAAAACTAGATTATTGCGCCATTATGCCCTAATGCTCCGCTTGGGGGCTCAGTTTCCTAGATTCAGTAATCGCCTTGCTAAAAGCGCTTGGTTAAAAAAACGCTTAGGGGTGGCAAAGCAGCGTCAATTACCGGTTATTAGCAGCCAATCCTTAAAAGTTTGGTGGAAACAACATAAAAACGCCCAAAAGAATCGGAATGGAGAAGTGATTTTGTTATGTGACATTTTCACTCAATACTATGAGCCCCAGATAGCTCAAGCTGCCATCCAATTTTTGGAGTTTAACGGTTATTCCATCATCCCTATTTTTTTAAGGGACTCTCCCCGTTTATTGATTAGCCAAGGTTTGCTCAAACAGGCTAAAAAGGCACTTGGAGAGATTATTGAGCATTGTTATGATTTGGTCAAGAAATCGGGAATGAAGATGATTGGCTTGGAGCCCTCAGAACTGCTGACGCTGCGGGATGAAGCGATTGATTTGGTTGATGCACAGGTGCGTACTTTAGGTGAAAGTGCCAAGCTGTTTGAGGAATTTATTCTCCAAGAATTGTCGCTGGGAAATATTGATAGAAGACAGTTTATTTATAAAAAACAAGAACTTCTAGTACATGTTCATTGTCACCAAAAATCATTGGTTGGCATTGACAGTACTATTCAAGCCCTCAAGCAATTACCGGGTGCCAGCGTCACGGCGTTGCAAACGGGCTGCTGTGGTATGTCTGGGGCGTTTGGTTACGAACACTGTGAGCTTTCTATGAAAATTGGCGAAATGCAATTGTTCCCCGCCATCCGACAAGCTCCAGATAATGCAGTCATTGTGGCGACTGGTACGAGTTGTCGCCATCAGATAGCTGACGGTGTGGCTACCACAGCACTACATCCTGCCCAAATTTTTTGGAATTGTGCGACTATTTAATACTAACTTATTGTAATTATTATAGTTTTTTTTATAAACTGTCATAAAGACACGGGTATAAAGACAAATCATCTAGCAACTATAGATGAAAAACTTATGATATGGTGTGGATGCTTAATGTCTATCCACCTACACCGGTAACTTGAAAACGAGTAGAAAGCGATGGCCGGAATTTGATTAAGCTTGTCAAGTTGCATCGGGGCAAGCAACGCAAATATGGATGATACCTTAAAACCAGCGAGCGTAGCCTGGGTAAAAATTGTAGGGTGGGTAGTGAACGTAGCATGGGTTAAATGTAGTCATAGTAGTCATAGTAGGGTGGGTAGAGCGATACGAAGTGGCGGGACGCCCAACCCACCAATTCATTGATAAATGGTGGGTTTTGCTGTCGCTCTACCCACCCTACAATATTTTACCCAGGCTACGCTCGCTGCAGTAAATTCTGGCAGAAACTGGATACCATAAAAATGGCCTTTTCAATACATCTAAATAGATTAACACAGAATGATAAATATGCCTTATATGAGTATGGCTCTACTGGTAAAAATTTTGGAAAGATTAGGATTGATAAGGCAAATGGTGACATTTATCTATTAAAATTGGCAGAAGATGATGATTCTGAAGCTCAAGCAAAAAGAGCGGGATTTGCACTTATTAAGCATTGGAAAAAAAATGAATTTCCCGAATCTGCTTATTGGGCTTCATGATAAAAATTGTAGGGTGGGTAGAACGATAGCGAAACCCACCATTTTTCATAAAATTGGTAACAAGCTCCGCCTGAATTAATGTAGCGAGCGTAGCCTGGATGATGTATAGGGTGCGTCCTACGCACCTCTTTTTGCTTTAATACATTAATTTATATATCTTTTTTTTATAATTTTTCAAATCTGAGTACAACTAATGGCAAACAACGAATAAAACCTTCAAACCAAAAAGGTTGAACAATTGCATGATTAATTCGTTGTCTGTCATTAGTTGTACTTTTTACCACAAAACCACGCAGAGCCTGATTTTTAGTACCTTTTTAGATTTTAGCCCTGATTTTCAAATCACTGATAAAATCGGTTAAGCCCCATTTTTACTAGCCTTTGAAATTTTAGCCTTGATTTTCAAAACGACTAAAAAAACGAGCCAATAGCACTTGCCCACCGTATAAGGCTTAATTTATCTGCCTTTTATGATTTTGCACTCCCAAAAGAAAATCACCTCAAAAACACACGAGCCTTGATTTTATTAGGCTCTGCCTTTTTGCCC
>JALXAQ010000073.1 GCA_026991885.1 Thiotrichaceae bacterium | reverse complement strand
CCTTACTCTGCCCTGCAATTTTGGGGTAAGCAGGCATGATTGGTGTTTTTGCATCAGCGCCATGACAGGCTGTACAACCTTTTGCTGTGTATAAAGCTGCACCATCTGCAAATGCTGCTGTGCTAGCTGCTGCCATGCTTAGGCCAAGCGCCAGAAATGATGCTGATTTTAATAGTTTAGATGTCATTACGATTTACTCCTTGTTAAGTTGTATAGAACCTCTACCTGAATTAATGATTGTATTTTATATACATTCATTTAGCGAAGTTAAGTTAAAGCTTATCACCCTTAAACACATTGAGGTATATCAATGTTTAAACATTTTAGTTTTAATTATCAATAAACTGCTTATACGACTCATTTACGAACAAAATAGTTCCTGAATCAAGTAACAATTTCGCTATGAAACATGCACGGGATACGGTAGGCCAATATAGCGACGATTTTTTATTTCTGCTGAAAGGCCCTTGTAATCCCGCCAGGAAATAAGCGAAATTATAAGTAGAAAATTGTATAAACCAGGTCAGGGAAAGCTATTGATATTTGAAAATAGTTTAGAATATATTTATTCCAAGCTTATTCTGATCTATTTTAATTTCTTACAAAAATCATACAAATATTTGTAAACCAATATAGATAGACAAGAATAAAGCCATAAAAATCAACAAGGCAGATAAAAAGATATTGGTATGCTTAACGCCATATATGACGGATTCATCACATTCAATGGAAGATTTATACCTAAAAAACCTTACAGTCGCTGTTATAATTATCAATATTCCAACTAAAAACAGGCCTAAACCTACTACTTCTGCAAATGGGGAGGCATGAATTTCGACATTATTTGTAATTGCTCCCAAATGTGAAACAAAAAGCTCAAATTTTTCAATGAGAAAGCCAAATGCCATGATTGCTATAGATGTCCGTATCCATGCAAGATAGGTTCTTTCGTTAGCAGAATGATCTGCATATCGGTTAATCATAATTAATGCGTTGACTCCAAATGACTCCAAATATTTTGAGTCCAATATAATAATCGCCCCAAAAGTTTACCCGTTAGAAATAACAATTCAGCACCCCTTAAAAACGTGCAACACAAAACACCAATAGATTTACTTATAACCCCCAACATCCAACTGATGCCACTTGATCTTTTGATAGATGGCCCGTGGGGTCAGCCCTATTGCTTCAGCTACTTTTACAACTTTGCCATTGTATTGCATCAAAGCCTGGGATAACACCTGTTTTTCAACCGCATTGGCTGCCTGTTGTTTTAGCTGTTTCAAATCTATATGAGAACCCCCTACAGTCATAGTTTCAACAGGGTTAAGATCAAACAAAATATGGTCAATAATGTTGTTATTTGCAAACAGATAGGAGCGCTCCAGCACGTTTTCCAACTCACGCACATTGCCTTCCCACTCATAGTTAGCCAGCGATTGCATACTAGCTGGGGTAATTTGCTTTTTCTCTGATACATAGCGTTTTTGGAAGCGATCCAGCAGGCATTCTGCCAAGACCGGAATATCTTCTTTTCGTTGTCGCAGCGGAGGTATAGTGAGTGAAATTACATTGAGCCGATAAAACAGGTCTTTTCGGAACACCTGTTTCTTAACCAGTTCACTAAGATCCTGATTGGTTGCCGCTATGACCCTGACATCACACACCAGTGTATGTTGTCCACCAACACGCTCAAAGCGGCGCTCCTGTAACACCCGTAACAAAGCTATTTGTGCTTTGGGTGACAGGCTATCAACTTCATCCAGAAATAAAGTACCACCGTCTGCTCGTTCAAATTTTCCTAGCTGGCGGGCTTTAGCATCTGTAAATGCCCCTGATTCATGCCCAAATAATTCTGATTCGATTAGTTCTATTGGAATACTACCGCAATTAACCGTAATAAAAGGCTTGTTAATACGCGGGCTCATGCAATGAATTGCCTTTGCCATGACTTCTTTGCCAACGCCCGTTTCACCACTAAGCAAGACCGTTACCTGAGTTGGCGCAACGGTTTCAATGGAATCAAGTAGTTTAAGCATAATCGGGCTTTGTGCAACCAGTTTTGGGGCTTCTTCAATATCTGCAGATAACGGTTGGGTATGTTCACGTTTCCATAAGGTATGTAAACGCTCTTCAATACGCTTTTGCACATTGGAAGGCGCACGGACTTCTGCAAT
>JALXAQ010000072.1 GCA_026991885.1 Thiotrichaceae bacterium | reverse complement strand
AACGCCTGCGGACAAGACGGCTCTGTTTCTGGATTTCCAGAAGCAACCAGCTTGGTTGAAGCAGGAACCGAACCGTGGTGATGTTTGTCCACAAATCGGAGAACGGTTTCCAAAATATTTAATGTGCAAGATTACTCAAAAACCTTTTCTTATACATGGCTATCCAGTTAAAAAAATAAATGACCATCTAGCTAAGAATGCTCTGTCTTTTTCGACTTATTTTAATGTATTCTCATTGCCGCGCCGCTTGTATATCTATATACCAGATTCTATGCTCAGCAAAATTGGTAAATTGTTTAGTCGCATAGAGAAGAATTTGAAAACGATGAATTTTGTATCGCCACTAATGTTTGCATTTTATGTGGTTCCCAAAAAGAGTAGTTTTTTTAATGATGTAAAGCGTGTAGAAAAATCAAGAATTACAATTCTTGAGAAAATTTTTACCATTTTGGGTGTGCTATTTTTTGTGTTATTTTCAAGTGTGATGATGAGTGTTGAAGTAATATCTGGAAGAAAAACATTCTTTAAACAAGATTAACTTGATGCTGGACGGGGTTTGCAACCCCGTCCGTAACGTTAAATCCCGCTATTCTTAGCTGGAGCAGGTTTGCTTTCCGCGAAGTAATGTTTCTAAGCCCGTCCAGCATAAATCAAACGTTACGGACGGGCTTGCAAACCCCGTCCAGCATAAAAAACACCGTCCAGCATAAAAAACGACAGTCAAGGGCAACCACAAGGGATTGCCCCTACGAAAAAACATGTTTTCTGTAGGGGCAATCCTTTATGGTTGCCCGTTTTTATTGACTTGTGTTATTTTACCTCAATGGCCAAAATCAAAAGCTTGATGCAAAATCTATTCATATCACTGGATGCCTACAGCAAATTGGGAATGACTAACCTGCTGCGAGTATTCTGGTACAAACTCAAATTGAAAACGGGTGTGGTACAGTTACCGATTGGAAAATCTTATGTCGGTGATTTTTTTTCGATACCGGTACAATTACCACACAATGATTACAATTTTTCTCGCAAAGTGGTACTCCGTCACGCTGAAGCGTTATTGGAGGGGCGGCACACTTTTTTTTCACATCAATCAGTACAATTGGGAGCACCACCGAATTGGCATGGCAATCTATCCGGTGTTAACTCAATTCACTGGTCACAAATTGGTGACTTTGATAGCGGAGATATTAAGTTAATCTGGGAGCCTTCTCGTTTTGACTGGGTTGTGATTTTTGCAAGAGCTTGGCTAGTTTCTGGAGAAAAAAAATATCTAAATGCCCTAAATAGCTGGTTAGTTGATTGGATCAAAAAAAATCCCGTCAATCAAGGAGTCAACTGGAAATGTGGTCAGGAAACCAGTATTCGTTTGATGCAATTGTTACTGGCTGCGAAACTTTTAGAGCAGCAGCCAAATGAATGCCTGATTCGCTTTGTATCTGAACACTGTCAACGCATTGCATCTACCTTGGCTTATGCAATGGCACAGAATAATAATCATGGTACCAGTGAGGCGGCGGCTTTGTTTATCGGAGGTAGTTGGCTTGAGGGGCATCATAAAAAAGCGAGAGATTGGCAAATCATAGGACAGCGTTGGCTAGAAAATCGTGCCAAATATCTTATTGAAACTGATGGTAGCTTTTCTCAGTATTCCGTGAATTATCACCGCGTTGTGCTAGATACATTTTGGATGGTGGAGTTTTGGCGCCGCGAATTGGGTAAAAAGGCTTTCTCTGAAAGGTTTTATAATAGGGCACGAATGGCAACCCATTGGTTGTATCAGATGGTTGATCCTAAGACTGGTGATGCCCCAAACTTGGGTAATAATGACGGAGCCAGATTGTTTTTATTGACAGAAACGGATTATCGGGATTTTCGTCCGACTTTACAGGTAGCCAGTGTGCTATTTTATGGCAAACCGCTATTTTCTTTGCAACACAAAGTCAGCGAAGGTTTATATTGGCTTGGTTTATGCTATCATATAAAGGCAGATCGTTCGCCACCGTTAAAACAGCAAAGCCAACTATTTAAAGAGGGTGGTTATGCGATTTTGCTGAACAATAATAGTAAAGCTATCATACGTTTTCCCCGTTTCAGATTTCGCCCCAGTCATGCTGATGCCTTGCATATAGATTTATGGTATAAAGGTCAAAATTTACTGCGAGATAGTGGTAGTTATAGTTATAATACTGAAAAACAGTGGATGAAGTATTTTCCGGGTACCCGTTCTCACAACACGATTGAATTTGACGAGCGTGATCAAATGCCCAAAGTGAGTCGTTTTTTGTTTGGGAAATGGCTCACAACGGATTTGCTGACTGAGATTGAAGAAAAAGAAGGCGGGCAATTATGTTGGGCTGCCAGTTATACTGATTATAAAGGCTGTTCACATCATCGGCAAATAAGTGTATCAGATAATCGTTGGAAAGTGACGGATACAATCAGTGGAGTTTTTAAAAAAGCGGTGTTACGCTGGCGGCTAATGCCAGATAAATGGACTGTTCAGAATAATATATGCCAATCAGATAAGGCAAAAATTCAAATTATCTGCAATGTGGATATCCAGCGTTTAGAGATGACGGAGGGTTGGGAATCGCGTTATTACCTTGATAAAACACCTTTGCCAGTACTTGAGGCTGAAATAGGTGCGCTAGGTAATGGAGTAACTTCTGCGAGACTAACTACAACAATTATATTACCAGAAGAATAATTAATTTTTCAAACCGAATAGACTGACTCTAAAAAAGTGAAAAAAATCCTAATCATTTTCGGTACACGCCCAGAAGCTATCAAAATGGCTCCCTTGGTCAAAGCCCTTCAAGCGTGTCCAACAGACTTCATGACTCAAGTTTGTGTCACAGCGCAACATCGGCAGATGTTAGATCAAGTATTAGACTTGTTTAATATTCAACCCGATTTTGATTTGGACATCATGCAGTCTAATCAAAACTTATATGATATTACGGCTTCTGTTTTATTAAAAATAAAAATCGTGCTGGACAAATGCCAACCGGATTTAGTGTTGGTGCATGGTGATACCACCACGACGTTAACGGCTTCTCTGGCCGCTTTTTATCAGCGTATTCCCGTGGGGCATGTCGAAGCGGGCTTGAGAACCTATAATCTTTATTCGCCTTATCCAGAGGAACTCAACCGTCAAGTCACCTCTAAAATTGCTCGTTATCACTTTGCGCCCACAGCCGGAAGTCGGCAAAACTTGTTGCAAGAAAATATCCCCACTGAACAGATTGTGGTGACGGGTAATACAGTGATTGATGCCTTGCTGTGGGTGCAGGCACAAATTCAAGCTGAACCGCAGCGTCGTCAGCAGCTTGAAGCGATATTGGCAAAGCAGGTCAATTTTGACTTAGAATGTACCAAGTTTATTTTAGTCACCGGGCATCGCCGCGAAAATTTTGGTCGTGGCTTTGAAAATATTTGTCAGGCGCTAAAACAAATTGCTGAACGGCAACCAGAGGTGCATATTATTTATCCGGTGCATATGAATCCTAATGTCCGTGAGCCGGTACAACGTATTTTAGTGGGCTTGGAAAAGGTTCATCTGATTGAGCCTTTGGATTATGAGCCCTTTATTTATCTGATGAGCCGTGCTTATTTCGTGTTGACGGATAGTGGCGGTATTCAGGAAGAAGCACCCAGTTTGGGTAAGCCGGTACTGGTAATGCGCGAAACGACTGAACGACCAGAGGCGGTGGAAGCTGGCACTGTTAAATTGGTGGGCACGGCATCTGAGACGATTATCACCGAAGTATTACGCCTATTTGAGGATAGTGGTGCTTATACTCGTATGGCGAGAGCGCATAATCCTTATGGAGATGGTCAAGCTTGTGCGCGTATTGTTAAAACTTTGAAAGAATTTATGACTCGTCCAAAATAAATTTTGGACTCCTTTTAGGCATGACTTTCAGGAACTTTATTGAGTTTTGTGAATCTGTCAGGCAGCGGATGTCAAAAACCTCTGAGGAGTTTTCAGTACCAAAAGAATAATCTTTCATCATGCATATACTTTACTATCACCAACATTTTTCTACGCCAGAAGGCGCTTCAGGTAATCGTTCATACGCAATGGCAAGGCACCTGATTGAACGTGGTCACCAAGTAACGATGGTCTGTGGTGGATATAGCGGTGGGAATACCGGCTTAAAAGGTACGTTTCAAAACAGTATGCGTCATGGTAGGGTGGATGGAATCAATGTCATTGAATTTGATTTGCCTTATTCCAATAAAGACTCATTTTATAAACGTACTATCACTTTCATCAAATTTTCCTTGCGTAGTATAAAGATAGCTTTACAAACCGATTACGATCTCATCTTTGCAACCTCTACACCTTTGACAGTAGGGATTCCCGGCATTTTTGCAAAACTTTTACGTCGTAAACCATTTGTATTTGAGGTGAGAGATTTATGGCCAGAACTGCCCAGAGAAATGGGGGTGATTACCAATCCGGTGATTCTTAAAATGATGAGCATCCTGGAATGGAGTACTTATCATGCAGCGGATGCCTGTATTGGCTTATCTCCGGGCATTGTAGCAGGTATTAAGAAAAGAGGGATTGACGACTCTTTAATCACGATGATCCCGAATGGGGGTGATCTTGATCTATTTGCACGGCAAGATATTGAGGCTTGGCGACCGGATGGTGTATTGGAATCCGATTTATTGGCGGTGTTTACTGGAACGCATGGTCTCGCAAATGGTGTAAATGCGGCACTTGATGCAGCTCAAGTTTTGAAAGATCGTGGGCGTGACGACATCAAACTGTGTTTTATTGGACAAGGAAAATTAAAAGCTGAGCTTTTGGAACGGGCTAAAAGAGATAAGCTATCGAATTGTCTTTTTCTTGATTTAATGCCTAAGCGGGAATTAGCACACTATCTCAAAGGCGCAGATGTGGGTATGCAATTGCTCGCAAATGTCTCAGCCTTTTATTATGGGACTTCACCCAATAAGTTTTTTGACTACATTGCATCAGGGTTGCCGGTACTCAATAATTATCCGGGCTGGCTCGCAGAATTGATTGAGGAATTTGGGTGTGGTAAAGCAGTGCCGCCTGAAGATGCAATTGCATTTGCAAATGCTTTGGAACAAATGGCATATCAACGCGATGAGTTAATTGTGATGGGAAATAGAGCCAGAAAATTGGCTGAGGAACGGTTTGATCGTGAAAAGCTTGCTGATCAGTTTGTTGATTTTTTGGAAAAGCAGATTGGACAAATTAAGTAATATATTTTAGGAATTTCAGAAGATGGAAATAAAAAAAGCAGACAGTTCCAATGCGACTGATATAGCAAAACTTCATAAACGAGGTATCCCATCCGGATTTTTGAGTTCATTAAAAACACAGTGTTTGGATATTCTATATCAATTTATTATTAAAAATGGCATAGTGCTGATTGCTATAGAGAAAGAGACGCTTGTTGGTTTTGTATCTTTTACCTTAAACACAAAAAAAATGTATAAAAAATTTTTTATACAAAGTAGTTTTAAGGTATTGCCTTATATGATAAACAAAGTATTCTCTATGACTTTTTTGAAAAAAATCATTGAAACGCTAAAAGCACCTTTTGTAAATAAAGACATAGATCAAGATAATTTTGGTGAGTTACCTGAACTACTTTCAATTGTTGTAGATTCAAAAGTACAAGCTAAGGGAATTGGCACAATGTTACTAGTTCAACTGGAGAATCAGTTAAAGAAGATGGGAGTCTTTGAGTATAAAGTTGTTGTGGGTTCTAATTTGGATTTTGCAAATAAATTCTACAAAAAAAATCAATTTGAACTGAAAAGTCAATTTGAATTACATAAAGGAAGTATTTCCAATCTATATATAAAAAGAATACATGAACAAACAACCCTTAACTGAACAAGAACGAGCCCTCCAAAAAAAATTCACCAATTACTTTACCTCCGGCACCTGTTTACCCTTTGCCAAAGGTAGAGTTGCGCTTTATGCCGGTCTTAAAGCCTTAAATATACCCGAAGGCAGCGAAATTATCATGCCCGGCTATACCTGTGTTGTTGTGCCAACGGCGGTCATGTTTGCCGGCTATAAACCGGTTTATGTTGATATTGATCCCAACACATATAATATTGACACGGATCAACTCGCTAATCGAATTACTGAACGGACAGGAGCGATTATAGTACAACACACCTATGGAATTCCGGCAGAGTTAGATACAATCACACAATATTGTACCCAACATAACATTCCTTTAATTGAAGATTGTTGTCATAGCTTTGCTTCGCGTTATCGGGATAAACTTTGTGGCACTTATGGCCATTTTTCATTTTTTTCGGGACAATGGAATAAATTTTTTTCCACTGGACTTGGCGGTTTTTTTTACACACAAGAGCCAGAGCTTGCCGAAAGGATGCACCAACTTTTTCAAAATGCACAAAAGCCTTCAAGCTTGGCATCGTTACGATTCGCTCTCCAAATATTGGCTTACCAGTTTCTAGTCAAACCATCAACCACCGCTTTGATGACCGGACTTTACCGACTGTTGGGACGAGCCGGCATAGTGGCAGGTAGTTCGTCTTATGAAGAACTAGAAGGCACCTTGCCAAAAGGCTATTTTTCTCGAATGGCACCCGTCCAATTGAAAAAAAGTCTCTCCGAATTGGATAAAATTCAACAGACAATCCAGCATCGTCGCCAAATCGGAGATTTTTATCACCAAGAACTCCCAAGACTCAATTTTAAAACGGTTCCCGAAAGCTCAAAAACGGAAACCGTTTTTTTGCGTTATCCGGTGCGAGTTGGGAATAAAGAGGCGTTGCTTAAAAAAGCACAAAAACAGGGCATAGAATTAGGCTCGTGGTTTGAAACACCGCTTCACGGCAATGAAGCCCCGCTTTCTGTGTTTGCTTATGAAACCGGTAGTTGTCCTAATGCAGAACGGGCTTGTGAGCAAGTTATTAATTTGCCGACGCATATAGGCGTGGACAAGGCTTATGCGGAAAAGGTGCTGAGTTTTCTGCGCGAATATGCAGAGCCGACTCCTCTAAACTAAAATACAAATAACTACAAGTCTCATAAGTAAAAAAGGATAAGTAAAAACGGTTTGAGCTGACAAGAAACGCTCTCAAATCCATTTTTAATTATCCCTTATTAAATCCGACGAGGAGACCCATACATCGCAGGTACTTGTAAATTAAGCGGCGGGGAAACGTCGACTCACTGCCATTAAGTTAAGGGCAACCACAAGGGATTGCCCCTACGGAGGACCGCATTTTATGTTTCCTCGGCAAAAGTTTTCGCGCAGCGGAAACTTTTGCCGAGGAAGGCAATCCTTTATGGTTGCCCTTAACTTAATGGCATTGATCGCTTACCTACGATCAGTGTAGTTGTTGCCCAAACCCCATTTTTATTGACTTCTGTCATTTTACCTTCAATTTTCAAATAGCCCTCAAAATGCTTAAACTCCGTTTTTATTGACATCTCAAATATTTGGTTT